>CABSEG010000066.1 GCA_902476645.1 uncultured Lachnospiraceae bacterium
TCTTCCGGCTTCAGATAAACAGAGATGGTCTTGATATCGCCGACTTTCTTTTTCAGCTCTTTCGTCCAGATCTCTTTTACCTTTTTTACAATCTCGTCCTTATCAATTTCCTTGCCAAGATACTGCAAATAGATCGTTTCTTTGATCTCTGCCTTTTTAGCAGTGGTTTTCTTTGCTGGAGCTTTCTTTGCAGGCTCTTCTTTTGTAGCTACAGCTTTCTTTGCTGCTGTATCACTTGCTGCTGGTGCCTTCTCGGATGTCTCAGTCTTTACTGCTGCTTTCTTCACAACGGTTTCTTTTTCAGGTGCTGTTTCAACCTTCGCTGCCGCAGACTTTGCTGTCGTTTTGCCAGTGGCTTTTTCCGTTTTCATACTATCATCCTCCTCGTATTACCAAACGCAATAAAACATTACCAAATCAATATATACCATTTTCTCTGAATTGGCAACTACAAATTGAGTGCTCTCATCCGATGATTCATGTATTCTTCCAACTTATTCTTCAATTCGACAAATTCCGGCTTGTTCTGATTCTGTTTTTCCGACAGCCAGTATGTTGCCGCCTCACTGGCCTCTTTTAAAATCCCCGCATCCTGAAACACATCTCCCAGTTTAAATTCCATTAGGCCACTTTGCCGGATACCGAACAGATCTCCAGGGCCCCGAAGTTTCAAGTCCTCCTCTGCTATATAGAATCCATCGTTGGAATGATTCAAAATCTCCAACCTCTGTCTGGTTTTTTTGCCGTCTGAGGAAGAAACCAGAATGCAGTAGGACTGATGCGCTCCCCTTCCCACTCTTCCTCTCAGCTGATGAAGTTGGGCAAGACCAAAGCGCTCTGCATTTTCGATCATCATCACGGTAGCATTCGGGACATTCACACCTACCTCCACCACCGTAGTGGAAACCAGAACCTGTATCTCATTTTGCAAAAATCTCTGCATAATCTGGTTTTTCTCCGCAGGCTTCATTTTCCCATGCAAAATCTCCACGCGAATATCCTCTGGCATTTCCGCTCTCACTCTCTTGGCATAATCTGTTACGTTTTCTGCCTCGATCGCTTCGCTCTCTTCCACCATGGGACAGATCACATAGGCCTGCCTTCCTGCCTCTACCTGCTTTTGGATAAACCGGTAGGCTGTTTTTCGGTAGCTGGTTCCCACTACACAATTTTTAATGGGCAGACGGTGAGCGGGCAATTCATCTATCACGGAAATATCCAAATCCCCATACAGAATGACCGCCAATGTCCTGGGGATGGGGGTAGCGCTCATAACCAGTGTATGCGGAAAGCTTCCTTTGCCTGCCAGGGCCTCTCTTTGCTTTACGCCAAACCGATGCTGTTCATCCGTGATCACAAGGGCTAATTTCTGAAATTCCACCTTTTCCTGAATCAGCGCATGAGTTCCCACGACCATCTGCACTTGCCCTTCCTTAATTTTATCATATGCCTCCCGCTTTTCCTTCGCTGTCATGGAACCAGTTAAAAGAAGAGCCTGGTAAGGCAGCTTCTGGTCATGAAGCAGACTGCAAAGCGCTTCATAGTGCTGAGCCGCCAATACCTCTGTGGGAACCATCAAAGACCCCTGACAACCGTTCTCAGCGGTCAAAATCAGCGCCAAGAAAGCGACAATGGTCTTACCTGAGCCCACATCTCCCTGCACCAGCCTGGCCATCACAGCGTTTCCTGTAAGGTCTCTTTTGATTTCCCTCCAAACTTTCTTTTGCGCTCCGGTCAGTTGATAGGGAAGGTTTTCCACCACCTGATCCGCCGCATTTCCAGGCTGTAACAAATAGGTAACCTTAGCCCTCTCCTGCTGCTCCTTCAGACTCCTGAGCGCCAGGATGAACAAAAAGAACTCATCAAAGACCAATCGTTCTCTGGCCAGCATCATATGATGCAGATCTTTCGGGAAATGAATTTGCCAGAGGGCATAGTTGTACTCTGCCAGCCGCCATCTGCCGCGGATCTCTTCCGGCAGATATTCCCGCCTCAGATCCACCTGTTCCAGCGCCTGCCTTACCAGCTTGGTAATCTGCCTGTTGGTCAACTTACCGCTCAGGGGATAGACCGGCTGCATCGACCCACAAATTTCATTATAAGAGTTCACATCAAAAACAGCAGGCTGTTCGAGAAACAGCTGCTGTCCTTTTCTTATGAGCCTACCTCTTAGCACATAAATCTTGCCAGATACCAGGGTGTTTTTCAGATAAGGCATATGATACCATATTACCTGGATTGAGCCGCTGTTATCCCGAAATTGTCCGCTAAGGCTTTGCATCCGCCTGCCCCGGTTTGCAGTAAGCGGCCCTTCAAGATACCCCTGTACTGCCACGGTCATTTGTTCCTGAAGGCCGGCAATCTCTGCCGGCCTGTCATATTTATCATATGCTCTTGGATAATAGTGCAGAAGATCTCCCACCTGAAAAATTTCCATATTTGCAAAAAGCTGCCTGGTCTTTTCCCCAACCCCTTTCAGGGCGCTCAGATCTGCCGTCTCTTCCATTGGCGCCTCCCTTACTCTGCTGAGATTACATAGTAATAGATGGGCTGGCCGCCGCTATATACTTCCACATCGCATTCCGGATAAGCCTGACGGAAAGCTTGCTCTAACTTTTCCGCTGCATCCGGATCCACATCTTCTCCATAATAAATAGTAATCAGCCCTGTCTCATCATCTACCATCTGATCCGTCATCTCTCTGGCTACCTGATCCAGCTCTTTTCCCACAGAAAGGATGGCATGATCCCCGATGCCCATATAGTCTCCCTCTTTGATTTCTTTATCGTCTATACAGGTGTCTCTGACCGCATAGGTCACCTGACCGGTCTTGACCTTTCCAATCTCTGAGAGCATTCCCTTTTCATTCTCCTCCACGGAAAGCTCTGAATTATAGTTGATCACGGCTGTGATTCCCTGAGGAATTGTCTTTGTAGGAATTACGCACACCTGTTTGTCCTTCGTCAGAGCGGCCGCCTGGTTTGCAGCTAAAATAATATTCTTATTATTGGGCAGGATAAAGACGGTATCGGCGTTTGCCTTTTCAATCGCCTGAAGCATATCCTCTGTGCTGGGATTCATAGTCTGTCCGCCCTCAATGATGTAGTCCACGCCGAGTCCCCGGAAGATTTCACCGATTCCTTCTCCAATAGAGACAGAGAGAAAAGCAACATCCTTCCTGGGCGCCAGAGCCGCCTCTTTTGCTTCTTTCTCAGCCTGCTCTTTTGCCAGCTTCTGGGCATCTTTAATCAACTTCTCCTGATGTTCTTCCCTCATATTGTCTACTTTGATTCTGGAAAGAGAGCCATACGTCAATGCCCTGGAAATGGCCTTTCCGGGATCATTGGTATGTACATGAACCTTCACGATATCATCGTCTGACACAACTACCAGAGAATCGCCAATTGACTGCAAAAACGCTTTAAATTCATGCTCTGTCTCTTCCGTATACGCTTTTTCCAACATAATGATGAATTCCGTGCAATACCCGAATTTTATTTCTGCCTGTGTCTGCGGAGTAATTCCGGATACCACGGGCCGGGAAGATGCTCCCTCAATCTCATAATCAATCTTTTTTCCCAGGAAAGCATCGTAAGCACCCTTCAGAACCTGAACCAATCCCTGCCCTCCGGAGTCTACTACCCCCGCTTCCTTCAGGACCGGAAGCATCTCCGGAGTCTGGGAGAGCACATAATCTGCATGGTCGATGACTTCCTTTAAAAACTCTTTCATCTCCACATCTGTCTGCGCCAGCTCAGCAGCCTTCTCCGCTGCTCCCTTTGCCACCGTCAGAATCGTTCCCTCTTTTGGTTTTATTACTGCCTTATAAGCGGTCTCCACAGCTTTCTGCATAGCGCCTGCCAACAAAAGCGTGTCCACCTTTTCGTAATGCTTAATTCCCTTTGTAAATCCCCTGAGCAGCTGTGAAAGAATAACGCCTGAGTTTCCCCTGGCCCCCCGCAGTGATCCGGAGGAAATGGCCCGGGCCAGGTTTTCCATGTTCATGTCCTCTAAAGCCGCAACTTCCTTCGCCGCTGACATAATGGTCATTGTCATATTCGTACCCGTATCTCCGTCGGGAACCGGAAACACATTCAACTCATTAATCCATTCCTTCTTTGCCTCCAGATTCTTTGCCCCTGCCAGGAACATCTTCGCACACAATCCTGCATCAATTGTATTTGTCACCACACAAGTTCCTCCTTAATCTATCGCTCTTACGCCTTCCACGTAAATATTTATTTTTTCCAGCGCCATGCCAGTAAACTCCTCCACTTTATATTTGACATTGCTGATCAGATTATCCGCCACGGCGGAGATGCTGACTCCGTAAGACACGATAACATGAAAATCCAAAGAAATCTTATTATCCGAAATGGAAACACTGATTCCATGCTTCAGGCTGTCTTTTTTTAACAGCTTCACCAACCCATCCTTCATATTGACGGCAGCCATACCGACAATTCCAAAACATTCGACCGCCACACTTCCCGCATAAGTGGCAATCACATCTGTGTCGATTAAGATTGAACCCAATTCCGTATCCATGCGACCCTTCATAAGCGGTACCTCCATTATTCCTATTTTATGTCATGATTACCTATGATTATACTCTGTTTTATGGGAAAATGAAATATCTATTTTCTTTTTCACAGGAATTTTCATCTTTTTTTATTTTTCTCTTGCAAATCATATCTTATTCTGCTAAAATATCTTATGTTGTGAGTCTATCGTTAGACCAATTTATTGCAAGGAGGTGCGGTCATGGCTAAATGTGCTATTTGTGATAAGAGTGCTCACTTTGGTAACAACGTGAGTCATTCTCATAGAAGATCTAACAAAATGTGGAAATCCAATATCAAACGTGTAAAAGTAAATGTAAATGGAGCCGCCAAGAGAATTTATGTATGTACTTCTTGTTTAAGATCAGGCAAAGTCGAAAGAGCTTAGTGATGATAGCAGATTTCAAGAATTACAAATAGGGCTGCCGTTCCAGAATCCCACAGTCTGGATGGCAGCCCTGTTTTTTATATGCTTATTTACAGCAAAACAGATTATACCCAATCAAGAGAAATGCAAGGGCAAAGATAGCTGAAACAAATTTATTCGGCAGCAAGACTGCCATCAGCAGCCCCATTCCCGTCCAGAAAAAGGTATATCCCAAAATCCGCTTCATTAAAACTCCTGCCCGTTCTTTCTTCTATTTTATGCAGGATCGCTTTCTTCTACCACATCTTTCTTTGCACTCTCAGCCGCTTTCTTTACGGCTTCCTCTGTGGCGGAATCCTCCTGCGACTGCCCGCCTCCCACAAACTTATTGACAAAATCCGGCACCATATCCAGAATCTTTGTCAGGCCATCCTGATTTTTCACATTCACAAGCTTGGTAGTCCCATTCTGGATGACCAGCACAGCGCTTGGGGACATCTTCCCTCCCATTCCCCCGCCTCCATTGTGTTTGCTGTTCTCAGATTTGGCGCTGGCGGCGACTCCAAAGGTTACATCCACCAGCGGCAGGATAATGGTATCCCCCATATGAAGCGCTTCTCCCACCACAGTCTTCGATGTGAGAAAGCTATCCATTCCGCGAAACAGGGAATCCACCGTCGCCTTGAAGTTGTTGTCTGATGCCATAGTTTTATTCCTCCTTATGCTTTACTTTTTGAATCAATCGCCTTAGCTCCTTATCCCTGAATACCTTCCACCCGACATAGGCAAAATGGCAGAGGCGGATGTGTCCTTTGCAATCCACCTGTCCTTCCAGGCGACAGGCTCCGAAATCTGGCAAAATCTCTAATTTGCCGCAGCTTGCCGGCAGCAGCAGATAGAGGATGCCGGTCAGCTGCCCTGTCAGGGCGGGATCCCCCAGCCCAAATTGCAGACTCCCTCTTACCCTTCTGGGTCTTATATGTTTTAACAGATAAAAAAGATACCCTTTATATCTTTTGACAAGCCCTTTTGCCAAGTCGCTGGTCAGCAACCGGCTCCAATGTCTCACATAGAATTTCGCCCTCTGCATATTCTTTCCAATTCCAAGGAATTTTCTCCAAGTTGCTTGTATTCGCCGGAAAATCTTTTTGATCGTCTCTGAAAAACTTCTAATCCATCTGACCGGAAACCAGGTCTTCTCCCGGGATTTCTTTTCCTCTGAATCGACGGCCCTCTCCCTTTCTTCCGCCTTTTGTACCTTCTGTGAGCCGGACTCCTTCTCCGGCTGTTTCCAATTATTCTCAGATTTTTCTTGACCCGCGGTCCGTTTTTCCTCCGCCGCCTTTTCCTCTCTGTACACGCGCTTTTCAGGCGGTGCCTTCTTCCCTCTTCGACGCTTAGCCGCCTGATTCCCTTCTGGAAAAACCTGCCTTTGAAATCCCAAAAGGCGAACCCTTGCCAGCACTCCCTTCCTGCCAAGGGATAATCGAAAGCAGATCACTCCCAACAGCCAGCTTACTTCCATGCTGCCCTCTGCATGGGAAAATCTGTCGCCCGATAATTCGTAGCGCACCGGAGCAAACAAAACCAGCAAAACCAAAAGCAGCAATAAGACAACTACCACAGCCAGAAGAATACCTATGAGTTTTAGTATTGCCAAGATCATATGTAGCATATTCGTACACCTGTTACATTCTTTCCTTCACTTTTTGCATCAAATAGGCACGCACCTGTACATCCTTTGTCTCCTGAAAAACCTCCTGTATCATCTCTTTCACAAGCTCCAGCGCTTCCTCATACCCCCATGCAATTCCAACGATCATGGGCAGATTCCTGCGAAGGGCCTTCTGCTGCAAATAGGAGGAAGAGATAATATCAAAAAGATCCCTCCCATTTGCAGCCAGCGTAATCAGATAGACATTCAGCATTCCTGCATTTGTCTTCAGCTTTCTTATGATTTTTCTCTGTTTCTTCTTTGCGTTTTTTCCCACGTAAAGATTCGGATACCACTCCATAAGCCCTTCCTGTTTTCAATCATTTGCAAGGCGTTCTTCTATGGCAGACACTACGGTCTTAAGCACCTTAATCCTCGCATAATATTTACAATTTCCCTCTACGATGATCCAGGGAGCGTAGGTGGTGGAAGTCCGGATGATCATTTCGTCTACGGCCTCCTCATACTGCTCCCATTTCTCCCGGTTTCTCCAGTCATCATCTGTAATCTTCCACCGCTTTTCCGGTGTCTCCATCCGCTCTTTAAAACGGCGTTCCTGTTCGTCTTTATCAATTTGCATCCAGAATTTCAGCACAATAGCTCCTGAATTCGCCAACTGTGCTTCCATCCCGTTGATCTCCTTATAAGCCCGTTTCCAGTCCTCCTTACTGCAGAATCCTTCGATGCGCTCCACCATGACCCTGCCATACCAGGTTCTGTCAAAGATAGCCACATGTCCATCCTTTGGCATCCCCTGCCAAAATCTCCATAAATAGTGATGGGCCTTTTCAATATCATTGGGGGCCGCTGTGGGGTGCACCTGATATCCTCTGGGATCCATACACTCGGTCAGCCTCTTGATGGCGCCTCCTTTTCCTCCCGCATCCCAGCCTTCAAATCCCAACACCACCGGGATTCTCTTTCTGTATAGCTCGCTGTGCAAAACGCTGAGTCGTTTCTGTAGCTTATGGAGCTTTTCTTTATACTCATCCCTGGTGTAAGAAAGAGACAAATCCACGCTGCTTAAGATGGAAGACTTGTCATTGGGCCGCTCCTGTTCTTCTGACTTTTCCTCTGCTGAGTCATCCTTTTGCTGCTGTTTTTCTTTTTGGGCCTGCGCGATTCCTTCCTCCAGAGCGTTTACCACGGTCTGAAATACCTTTACCGTGGCGTACTCCCGATCCATCGCTTCGATGATGGTCCAGGGAGCGTAATCAGTGTCTGTCTTTTGAAGCATTTCCTCAATCATTACCTTGTATTCCTCAAAATGCTTATTTCTCTTTAAATCCCCCTTAGATACCCTCCAGGCCGTCTCCTTATTCTCCAGCAATTTTTCAAAACGTTTCTTCTGTTCCTTCCTGGTGATGTCCAAAAATAGTTTTATCATCACCGTCTTGCCCGTTACCAGATTTTCCTCAAAATCATTGATTTCCTCATAGGCGTGGGCCAGTTGTGTCTGATCCGTCTTTCCGTCAAACCGGTCGATCAGCACTCTTCTGTACCAGCTGCGGTCAAAGATAGCGATTCTGCCCTTCTCCGGTGTCTTAGTCCAATATCTCCAGAGAAACGGATGCATCTTTTCTTCTTCCGATTCCCCGTTAATAGCATGCACCTGAAATCCCCTCGGATCCAGAGAACGAATCAGCCTTCCAATCAAGGTTCCCTTGCCGGCGGCACCAAAGCCTTCAAACACGACGATCACAGGGATCCCCAGATTCTTGCACTCCCTTTGCAGCATGCCTAGCCTGACATCCAGAACCTCCATATGTTTCTTAAAATCCTTTTTGTCCATCTTTTTGGTCAGGTCAATCTTTTCCAGCATAAAACGCCCTCCTTTCTTTAGAAAAAAGGACATGCGTGGGAAGCACGTCCTTTCTTCAGAAATATTTTCGATTTCCCCAGAGATTTTTCTTTTTCAAGTCCAAGTACTCATTGTAGGCTTTCTCCAGGATTACCTTCTCATTCGAAAACTTCAACAGGTGATACGCCTCATGAAACTTGTAATAACCAGAATCCACAAAATATTCGTCACGTTGTGGTTTGCTGTAATAACTGTCTGATGTCATCAGATACCAATGGACATTCTTAGCCACCGTATCTTCCGGTACATTGAATGTGTACTGACTTTTTCCTATATATTTTATTATGGTTGCATGTACGCCAGTCTCTTCCCTCACTTCCCTGATTGCCGTATCTTTGTACTCTTCTCCAGCTTCTACAGTTCCCTTGGGGAGAACCCACCCCTCATATTTGTTTTTGTAGCTTTTATATAAGAGCAGGATCTTTCCCCGAAATATTACCACACCGCCACAGCTCGTTGCCTCTATCATTGCAATCCCTCCTGTAATGCGTTGTGTCATCGTTGACTGATTTAAGTATAACCCCAAGAGAGAATCCAGTCAAGTCATACAAAGCTCCTCTCTCTATTCTTGTGATAATGTATAATAAGCGTCAAAAATAGATTTTGCGATGGGTACCGCGGTTTCACTTCCGGATCCTCCATCCTCGGCAATCACGCTGACAACAATATCGGGGTTGCTGACATTGCTGTAACCCACAAACCACGAATGCGTGGATTTCTGTTCTTCACTGATTTCATACTCCGCGGATCCGGTCTTTCCGGCTGCCGTATAGCTTTGACCGCTTAAGGCTGAGGCGGTTCCCTCTTCCACGGTCCTTGTCATAAAATCTGCCAGAATACCGGCTTCCTCAGCTGTCATGGGTTCCTTATACTTGGAACCCTTGTACTGTTTTACCAAATCTCCGTCATAGGTCTCGATTCGGTCAATCAGATAGGGCTCCATCATCACACCTCCGTTGGCAACAGCACAGGTGACCATGGCCATCTGCAGGGGCGATACCACAGTTTCTCCCTGCCCGATGGCAGTCATCATCTCCTCACCGTAGGAAGCGTGTTCCCCCAGCTTAAAGAGACTCTGACTGGAAGGCAGAGAAATAGGCAAGTCTGAATTGAAGCCAAAATCTTCACAGATCTCTTTAAAATCCTGATTGTCCAACTCCAGGCCGATATTCGCAAAGGAGCCATTGCAGGAGTGCAGAAAAGATTCTGCCAGATCCTCTGAACCATGCACGCTTCCTCCATAACAGGTTATCGTCACATCTTCCCTGGAAATACTTCCGGTACAATTATAGTGGTAAGAATCATAGTCATCCGGATGCTCTCTTATATACGCCAGGGTGGTCAGGATCTTAAACGTGGATCCGGGCGGATACTGCCCCTGAGTAGCCCGATTGAACAGTGAACTGTTTGTGGAGTCAGAGATTAAACTTTCCCAGTCTGTGGAGATGGTATTGGGATTAAAATCCGGCTTGGAAACCATGGCCAGAATCTTGCCCGTGCTGGGCTCCATCACCACTACAGCCCCCTCATAATAGCCTAGCGCATCATAACAAGCCTGCTGCAATCTGCTGTCCAGCGTCAGAACCACACTGTCTCCCCGCACCTTCACATTCTGGGTTTCATTTTCAATCTGTTTCAGAATCGAGGCATGAGAACTGGTCAGTTCGTAGTTGGAAATAGACTCAATCCCTGATTTTCCATTTGTATAGTATCCTACCACGTGGGCGAACACATTTTCAAATGGATAGAGCCTGGTTTCATTTCCCTCTGCATCCACATTGGTGCCCGCCAGAATCTCTCCATCCGAAGAATAGATAGAGCCTCTTATGATCTCCTCTTCCTTGCTCTCCTGTTTGGTGTTGTGGGAATTGGAATTGATATCCTCGGCCTTATAGATGTTCAGGTATCCCAGATAGACGGCCAGACTAAAAAACAGACATACAAAAAAGTAGCTGGCTTTAATCAAATCCCGGTTTTTGCTTTTGCGCTCTGTTTCCCTGTCATAATCCATATCATAGACAGGTTCTTTCTTTTTGGGCGCCTTACTTCTTCGCTTTCTTTGCTTTCTCTTCCGTTTCTCTCCCTCTTCCAACGAGATCTCATCAATTTTGATATCATCTGTAGTATTCTTCTTCAAGATACTCCTCCTCTTCTTCTTCCTCATCATCCTCCCGCATGATATAGAGACCTTGAATAATCGCAAAGGAAATCATGGTGCTCATAATAGAACTTCCTCCGTAACTGATCAGAGGCAGCGTCACACCTGTCATGGGAATCATCTTCATGGCGCCTCCTATTGTCAAAAATACCTGTACCGCATAAATACATCCCAGTCCAAAAGCCACATACCGATAAAAATCATCATACATTTTCATAGCAATGTTTACAAACATGATAAAACAGCTCATACAGATCAGGATCAGGCAGATGGCAAAAATTCCCCCCAGTTCTTCTACGATGGCCGCAAACATAAAGTCCTGCTCCACAATCGGAATTGCTGTGGGAGAGCCCTGAAATAAACCTGTCCCCAGCCATCCCCCCGCTCCGATGGCAAACAAGGCTTGGGCGATCTGATAGCCTTCTCCTTCGTAAACCTGGAAGGGATCCTGCCACACCTCCACTCTGACCCGTACGTGGCTGAACAGAAAATAGGCCGCCACCGCAGCTATAGCCCCGGCCGCCAGTCCTGCCAGCATATAGCGTATATCTCTGGTTGCTACATAGAGCATAAACAAATAGGTGATAAAAAAAATCAAAGCACTTCCCAGATCAGTGGATGCTACCAGAATCAGCACATGGACAGCGGCAATGGCTGTAGTCACCACCACATGTTTAAAATCTGTGGATTTCGCCAACATTCCGGCAATACAAAAAACAAAAATGATTTTCACAAACTCAGAGGGCTGTAGTGTAAATCCGCCTATGGTTAGGGACAGTTTCGCCCCGTAGGTAGACCTGGCCATCACGGCCACTGCGGCCAACAGGCCGATCCCCAAAACTGCGTAAAACCAGCTCCATCTGGTGATAAAATGTAACTTCCGAATCAGCACCGGTATCACCAGCGCCACCACGGTGGCTACCACCAGGATTTTAAACTGTTTTGTAGACTGGTCATAAGAAATTCTTGTTACCATAATAAATCCTACGGTAATCAGCATGCACATATTGTTGACAATCAGCTTGGATACCTTCGGATAGATGTTTCGAAACAATACTAAGACGGCCGCCAGATAAATCACCTGTTCACCGTAAAAGATCAGCAGCTGGGATTCCTCCATCTCCAGATAAAGCACCATAAATGCCACGAAATGAAGACAAAACATTACCACATTCTGTCTTAAAAACAAAAACTCTCTGGCATCTTCATTTCTTTTTACAAACACCAGTAAGCTCTGCAAGCTATAGATTAAAATCAAACCAATCAGAACATATCTGGAAACCTCAATAATTAATCTTTCCAATTTTTCACCTACTCTATTCCTCTTTTGAAATGGCCTCTGGTAAACTCTCCCTCGCAGGCGGGCACCTTTCCCCCTTTTATCAAAGAATCCACATACCTTTTGGTAATTTCCAGCATCTCACCGGGACGCTCTATGGTAAAAGAAAGCCGCAGGGATGCCGGCCGCAGGCGGTCTATCTGACTGCCACAATCCTCCAATTTTAAGGGCGCACAGTTATAGATCACATTATAACATGCAAGACAGTGATTCCGGACCGGAAACAACTTTCCTTTTCTGTCCTTCAGATACCAGATTTCTTCCTTCTGTCTGCACACTCCGGCTGTCTTGTGAAGGCATTGAGCAGATACCATCATGGGAATGCGCCCATAAACCAGCACTTCGCTCTTATGGCATCCTCTCTCGGCCAGTTCCCCTGCATTGAGCTCCAGAGGCGCTGTATCCATGGAAATACCCTGCTTTCGCCAAAAGGAAACTGCCCGCCGATTATACGTGTACATATTATGATCTAAAAAAACGGGCTTCTCATATCCGATTTCCTTCAGGTATTGAAAAGACTCCACATTTTTGATCAGAATCCCGTCAAACAAACGTACTCCGCAACGATGTTCCTCCTTGCGATACCACTCCATCATAGAATCCCGAACAATCCACGGCATCACATAATAGAGCTGTTTATTTGCTTTACGGCATTTTTCCCGGTACTCCAGCACCGTATCAGGGCTAAGGGATGTTCCAAAGCATAGATGATCCAGATAAATACCGGAAATCTCCGGGATTTTTAAAAGCTCATCGAACCCCTCTGGTTGTTCCAGAGATACTCGCAACATTGTTCTGGGCTGCGACGGTTCTTCCTGTATTTCTCCGGTTATCTGTAAAACCCTTGGCCTGCGCCTTTCCGATAGCGCTCTCTCCAGCTCCTCCAGACCGGTTCTCCTTAATTCATTTAAACTTTTTAATGTAAGAAAACATCCATCCTCCACCTGGATATCCAAGGCTTCAAAGGCAAAAGGCGAACTTCCCGTCTTTTCCATTTGTCTGCGAATAGTCTCCTCTTTTAAGGGCTGACTCTGTGCAGCAACCGCCGTTTCTCCCTGCACCTTCACTGTGCAATCTCCCAAAGATACCGTCAGTATAGCAGGTTGCCCTTTGAAAATCTTTAAATTCCCATTAATTTTTTCCTGTCTGGTCTGTTCCAGAAAGGATTTTTTTAGTTCGTTCAAAAGCTGCTCATTTCGGACTCTTCTGAGCACCTGGTCTTTTTTGGGTTTCTTTTCTCCCGGAACGGAAAAGGAAAAGGTATCCCCTTTTTTAACAGACTCCTGAACGCGCAACTCTACCGCCTTCCTCTGACCCTGGGCAGGGAGCTCAAGAAGATCTCCCTTTCCCAGCGGTTCCAGTGCCTTTACCGAAATCCTGCTGGCTGCGACTTTCCAAATTCTGGCTGCCTGGGTTCCATTGTGGTTAGGACGCTCTGTATAAATCATATTCTTTCCATTGTGCTGCACAAAATATCCTTTTGAAAATCCGCCCCGATTGTACAGATCCTGCAGCATCCGTACATCCTTCTCAGAGACAGTATACCCATCTCTTCCATTTTTTAAATATTCATCCAGATATTTCCGGTAAACCCGCACCACACCGGCTGTATATTCCGGACGTTTCATCCTTCCCTCGATTTTAAGCGAGAATACGCCGGCTTCCAGGATATCAGGCAGGATATCTAACGTACAAATATCTTTGGGGCTTAGCAGATATGGCCCTGTCTTTTGACAAAATTCCTCTCTCCGCCCTGCCAGCCCATAGGGAAGCCGGCATGGCTGGGCGCATCTTCCTCTGTTTCCGCTTCTTCCCCCTACAATACTGCTAAAAAGGCATTGACCGGAATAGCAATAGCAGAGTGCTCCATGTACAAAGGCCTCGATTTCACACTGAATCCCGGCTCTGATCTTTTTGATTTCCTCTAAAGACAGTTCCCTGGAAAGTACCACCCTGGAGACTCCCTGCTGTTCCAAAAAGGCGCATCCTTCCGGACCCGTTAAGGTCATCTGAGTACTGGCATGCAATTCTAACTCCGGAAATTGCTGCCGCATATAGGAAAGCGCTCCCATATCCTGCAGGATCACCGCATCCAGTCCTTCCTCATAGAGAGGCGCCAGATAGGGATACAAATCCCTTTCCAATTCCCTTTCCTTAAAAAGTGTATTTACGGTCAGATACAGCTTTACCCCGTGAAGATGGCAGTAGCGCATTCCCTTCACCAGCATCTCCTGATTCGGGTTCTCCGCATAGGCTCTGGCCCCAAACCGGCTGCCTCCAATATATACCGCATCCGCCCCTGCGTTTACGGCAGCAATCAGACTTTCGTAGGAACCTGCTGGCGCCAACAACTCTGCTTTCATAAACCTCTTCCTTTCTTCCGGAACTTTTTACCATATAGGAAAGGCTGTCTTTTTTACGGACAGCCCTACATTTTACTCTTTTTTGTGACTCCTATGCCATCGCAGTCATTTCAAAACCAGAGCTTATTTTTTTTCCTTGAGCTCTGTCTCCAGCCTTACGATCCTCTTCTCATACTCCGTAGCATCTGTCTGATACCCCTTCAACTCATTTTGGGCCGTCTCCAGAGCAATCTGCGCATTGATTAGTTCATGCTTTAAATCGTATAATTCTTTATCCTTCTGAGCCAGTTCCTCTTCCACCATCTCCACCTGCCGTCTGGCTTTGAAATAATCGTCCGCGATATTCAATTCCAGAAGCATACTTTTATTTTCCTTGGACTGATGCTGATAGCCTTCCAGCTTTTTAAACTCAGCCAGCTTATTGTTGATATATGTAGCCACCTTCTGCAGATACTCTTCGCTTTCGTATCCGCCCAGAGTGAAGATTTTCCCATCAATCAGCACTTCTGTTTTATTTTTTGACGCCATAGAGGTTTATCCTTTCTCTTCATTCTAACTCTATTATAAACAAATTCCCCTAAATTACAACCTATTTATTCATGAATTCCCATATGATGGAAAGCCAGCTGGGTAACTACCCTGCCTCTAGGAGTCCTGGTGATAAACCCGTTCTTAATCAGATAAGGTTCATAGACTTCCTCTATGGTGCCGGAATCTTCCCCGATTGCCGCAGCCAATGTATCCAGTCCTACCGGCCCTCCCTGGAACTTACTAATCATGGTATCCAAAATCAGCCGGTCCGTCTGATCCAGTCCATACTTGTCCACTTCCAGAAGATCCAGCGCAAAGGAGGCCACTTCTTTTGTAATCTTACCGTCATACTTCACCTGGGCAAAGTCCCGCACGCGCTTTAACAGCCGGTTGGCCAGCCGGGGCGTCCCTCTGGAGCGCTTCGCCAGCTCTGCCGCGCCGGTGGGACTGATTTCCACTCCCAGGATCTTTGCAGAATGCAACAGAATCGTCGTCAGTTCCTCTTCCGTATAAAACTCCAGATGATGGATTACACCGAACCGGTCTCTTAAGGGGGCTGTCAAAAGTCCGGCCCGGGTGGTTGCCCCCACCAGAGTAAACTTTGGCAGATCCAGACGAATGGAACGGGCGGAGGCTCCTTTTCCGATCAGAATGTCAATGGCATAATCCTCCATAGCCGGATAGAGCACCTCCTCCACCTGCCTGTTCAGCCTGTGGATTTCATCTACAAAAAGCACATCCTTTTCCTGGAGATTATTTAGGATTGCAGCCATCTCTCCCGGCTTTTCAATGGCAGGTCCTGAAGTCACCTTCAGGTTTACTCCCATCTCATTGGCAATGATGCCCGCCAGAGTGGTCTTGCCCAGTCCGGGAGGTCCGTAAAACAACACGTGATCCAAAACCTCTCCCCTCTGCTTGGCCGCCTGGATATAAATTCGCAAATTTTCTTTCGCCTTTTCCTGGCCGATGTATTCATCCAGGCTTTTCGGCCTTAGACCGGGCTCCATCTTTTTATCTTCTTCGGTTAAATCCGTGGTAATGATTCGCTTTCCCATATTCTGCATCCTTATCTATAAGACATCTGCTTTAACGCCAACTTTAAAATCTGTTCCGCATCCATGTCCTTTTCTCCTGCAACTGCTCTGACAGCCCGTAAAGCCTCCGCGTTGGAATATCCCAACGCAACCAGAGCTTCCACCGCCTCTGCTCTGGCATCCGATATGCCTTCAGTTAGAGATGGGGGAATACCGGGCTCCAGCCGCTTTTCAAATGCCTCTTCCAGACTGAGCTTATCCTTTAGGTCTAAAATCATGCGTTTCGCCGTCTTAGGCCCAATTCCAGGTGCCCTGGATATAGTCTTCACATCGTCAGATAGCACGGCAAAACGCAGATCGTCTGCCGATAGGGCCGCCAAAACC
>CABSEG010000067.1 GCA_902476645.1 uncultured Lachnospiraceae bacterium
TATCGCCTGCGAAATCCATAAAGCCCATGTTGGACAACCAGCCGCCGCCCCAAACCCAATGACCGACAATGGGGTAAATAAACAGCGTCAAAACAAAAGAAAATAGGATAAAAGAGACGTATTTAATTCTCTCCGCGACAGCACCGGACACAATGGTTGCCGCTGTGCCACAAAAGACCAGCTGGAAGAAAAATTTCCCCCAAAATGGCACATTGGATGTTAATGTATCCTTATAGAAGGATAAATCCTGATTCCCCAGGATCAACAAGTGTTCTGTTCCCACAATAGGATTGTCTCCTCCAAACATAAGCCCCCATCCAAGTAGCATAAAGCCCAGCGAAGATACCGCAAATACAATAAAGTTTTTAGATAAAATATTGACTGTGTTTTTTGCTCTGGCGAATCCCGCCTCCACAGACGCAAAACCCAGATTCATCCAGAATACCAGAATTGCTGCAAGAAATACCCAGACAGTGTCGATAATCATCATATCATTCATAATACCACCTCACAAATATTTTTTGAGGCAAAACGCGATTTGCTCTTTCTTTTGCAATTCGGATCTCCGTCAATTTCTCATGCGTCCATGCTGACCAAAGTATCCGTATAACAAAAGAAGACGAAGGCTGTAAAAAAACGCCTTCGTCTTTATGCGATATACTTTATCACAATCATTTTTTTCTGTCAATCTAAAAATTTATTATTTCTTTATTCTTTTTATTTTTTTGTTATTTTTTCTCGCTTATATTTATTTTCTAAATTTTCTTTGTACATATTTAAGTGAAAAAGATTTCTCAACTTTAGTTCTCGCGATTTATGAAGGTTCAAAACTTTTGGCCTCTTTTTTCTATCCTCTCAGGCGAAAAGTCTTTGGCGAGAAACGATAGACCAATATGCAAGCCACTGCGCTGTAAAGCAGGCAAAATCCGATGCACACCAGTCCGAAAACAAGAGTCGACATCCGAAGCTGCATCATAAAAAAACAGATCAGATAAGTCACCCACAGCACAATCTGGTAAGTGCCGCTTTTGATTTCTGTCCCCGCGTTATAGGGCTGTAGCAGATAGTAGATCGTCAGGTAATGCACCGAGAAAAAAATACTTAAGCAGATAATGGAAATGAACAGTACCGCATAATTAAGCGGGTTATCTGTTCCGCCTGACACATATAGTAAAATCGCCAAACCTGCTCCTATGACCAGGGCCGGGAGCAGATTTACTTTTATGATCTCTCTTAGGCGAATCTGAAACAGTTTCAGCACCATTCCGGGCTGCTTATAGAAAGAATAAGTTAACAGGCTATGATCACAGTTCATAAACAACGCCCTCGTAAACCCGGTTCCCCGATTGATTGCGTACATAATAAACACAAAATAAGGCAGATAGGTAAGCAATAATCGGTTGGTCTCCTGCTTTGCTTCAGGCGCCAGATAAAGAGCCAGTAAAATGCCCAGGAGTAAAAACAGGCAAATCGCCGTCTGTCTCTTAGATGCCTTCCATAAAATCTTTTGGTGGCGTTTCACAAATAATTCATTCAGATATTCAAATCCCTTTCTGTTACTTGTGATCCCCTTATCCGCCGAGATCATTTTTTGGCTCTGCTGTATGGACACCTTTTTGATCTCATCCATCTGATTCAGATTCTGTGTGAGAATCTGCTTGTACATCTCAGGGTAATAGCGAAAAGTCACAATCTTGCGTGCGGATGCTATCCCTGCTAAAATTCCCAAAATGAAAAGCGCCGCGGTGGCTTTCATAGGAAGAACAACTCCAACAGCCGGAAGTCCGTAGGCGGCAGCCAAAAGCAGTCCCGTTACCACCCACGCCAGCTTTCCAAGCTTATTCTCATTGGTAGCCACGCCTCTTTTCTCATAATCCCAAAGTGTATAGGCCGCCACCGCCATCTTTAATCCAGCCACAAAAAACGGAATGAGCAGACAGATCCATAAAGGAACTTTTCTCACCCTTCCAAAGTAAATCGCAAAGGGTAAAAAGCCTATGACAATCTTAAACAAAATGGCGTATCCATAGTGAACCAATGTATATTCCCTGGCGTCCATACGCATTAATATCATGGCATAATATTTGTCCCTGGTGGGATTAAAAATATAAGTATTCATAAAGGCACCGATGATGGTCAAAAACAGCAGAATATGCAAGAATACATCGTCCTGTGCTGCCTTTTTATAAAGGATTCCCACACCTCCCACCATAGTGATAAAATATAGAAACTTTCCCAGAAACAGAGACAACACTTCCCATATTCCGGCAACGATATTCGCCAGAATCTTAAATCCCCATACCTGATAGAGCGCCTGAGGCAACAGCTTTTTTAACAGCGGAATCTGCTTTAGAGAATACAGAATACTGTTGACCCGATAGGTGTTTTTCAAAGAAAAAGAAATTCGCATCGTCCTATTCATGGCCTTCCTCCCTGAGCGCAGCAATAATCTTATCTTTAAACTCCTGCTGATCCAGATTCGCCTTATCCACAACCTCCAATTCTCCATGATTTAGCAATACAATCTCATCGCACAAGTCCAAAGCCAGATCCATAATATGGGTAGAAAAAATCGTAATCCGGCCCTCTTTTAAGGAACGCAGCAGCTGTTTCATCTCCTCCGCAACCACCACATCCAAAGATGTTAGAGGTTCGTCGAGAAGCAGCACATTAGGCTGTGCAATGATATTAATCAGCATCTGCATTTTATTTTTCATACCATGGGAATAGTCCTTAAGCAATTTATCCCGATCCTCCGGCTCAATGCTCATATAGTCAAAGTACGCGTCGATGGACTGGGGGTTTTGGATGGTCTTTTCGTGAATCTCCAGAAAAAACTTTAAAAACTCCCTCCCTGTCAGAAATTCAGGCACTGTTGGCGTGGATAATACGTATCCGATATCTTCCGCTCTCACCTCCCTGCGCTGTCCGTTTTCTTCCAGATAAAAATTTCCCGCATCCAGCTTTAAATCCCGGTTCAGGCAGTTAAACAGCGTGGTCTTGCCGGCGCCATTTCTGCCCAGCAATCCATAGATTTTGCCACTCTCAAAGGTAAAATGAATATCCCGGAGAACTTCCTTTTTTTCAAAATGTTTCTGCAAATGTTCTAGAATAAATTTCATAGGTCCCCCTTAGTATATTTCTTCCGAATATGGTATTTTCTCTTTCTATTATACATAAATTTCTCAAAAAGCCAAGAAGACTTTATCTTTTTTCTCTGCCGCCTTGGATACCTTTCGGATTTCACTGCACCAGTGATAGCCATTGAAAAAGGGAAGCGAAATATCCATCAAAACCAAATGTGGCGCATACTCTGCAAAAGCCGCCATTACTTTTCGGAAATCTCCGGCACATTTTACGTCCAAGTCCCACATGGCAGCCTGCTTTTGAATTGCCTGGGCGATTCCCGGATCATCCTCCACAATAAAAATCCGATACATTTTCTTCACTCCGCTTTTTGATATCATAAGAAAACTTCATTTTCTTTCCTTACCTGATCCAAACCCTTTAAGATTTGCCTGGAGCGATCCGCAAAGACGTCCGGCAATATTCTGACATGTTCCGGACAACCGCAGACACAGGCCATACAGAGGATACACTTTTCTGGGTCTGTACGTACTGCCCCCTCACGAATCTCCACCGCGCCCACGGGACAGACTTTTTCACACCGTCCGCACAGGCTGCAGGAGGACCGGGAATCAGCCCCAACGGGCATATGCATTCCCTGCTTATATGGACGATTGCCTGGAACATGGATTTCATCCACTATGCCCTCTTCCAGTTTTTTGGATACCCTCTGCGCAAACGCTCTGATCTCTTCCAGATCCCGTTCATCCGGCCTTCCCTTGGCTACATCCGGTATGATCGAGTGCTGCGCTATAAACGCCCCGGAAGCTATGATCTGAAATCCTCCTTTAGTAAGAATATCGTTGCCCTCCAAAAGCGCATCTTCATATGCTCTGTTTCCATAAACTGCAAGGGTCACAGCCTTTCTTCCCTCGCCTTTTAAACGACTGAGTTTTTCAGCCGCTACAGACGGAATCCTTCCTCCAAAAACAGGGAAAGCTGCTATCATCAGTTCCGCCTGGCTCTTCTCTTTCAAAGGTTCCTTTTCTCCCAAATCTATCCGATGGATTTCCTTTGCAATCGCCCCGGCAAATGCCTCTCCCACTTTTTTTGTTCCCCCGGTTGGACTAAAAAAATACAGATCTGCCCTATGTAACATCTTCACTCCTCCGTTTCTATTCGCTTATCCATGCTAGGTTCCTTGCATTACCCAAATATTTTACTCTGCCATGCTTGAAATTTCAATAGATGCCGGAAGTATCCTGACATTTATATAAAAACGTAAGAGTTTCATAAGATTTTTCCTCCGGGTTCTTTAAATCATCGTATCATCCTTTAAGGACTCTCCCAAATCACATTGAAACATCCGTCGTCCTCCCAAATAGTACGCAAGCGCCACAAAACCGACCAGCATAAGGGCGAAGATAGTCACCGGAAAAGCGGGGGCTTCCTGAAGAAATATCATAGGATCCAGATGACTGGCCGCCAGCATCCAGGCCACCACGATTGCCGTCAAAGGAAGCGTAAGCAAAATCGGTCGTCCCACAATGACAGCTGCCTCTATACAAAACATGATTCTCATATCCTTTGGTGTCATGCCTATAGACAGATATTGGGCAAATTCCCTCCTTCTTTGCCTCAAAAAACCCAGCGTATTGGAGAAGATATTCGCGATTCCAATCAAAGCTAACAATCCGCAAAAGGCTCCCAAAATCGCTTTTGCTCCCTGTATCATCTCCTTATTAGAGCGTTGTTCCTGAATACGGTTTTCACTTTCCACATCATAGATTGGCTCTAAAAGGTCCGTCACCTTCTGCTCCAGCATGTAACACTCTTCCAGACGGATGCCATCCTTCCCTAAAATTCGAATATACGTGACTCCTCTTTCGCCATCTATCTGATCTGCTATGTGTCTCCAGAAAGACAATGGCATAAACTGAACGAAAGCGTAATTTTCATATTCTTCCCGCAATGCCGGTACCTTTTGGGTATAGGCAAGCACCGGAATATGCACCGGAGTTCCGTCTTTTGCATACAAAGTAATTTTCTGTTTTTCTTCTTTCACAAACGGCACATACTTCTTATTCCGGAAATGACTGTTTGTACTATCCCAAATACGGTTTAAAGCAATGGTTCCGGAGAGATTCGGTTCTTGGCCGATCTGCCTGCAGTAATCGAAAAAACTTTCATCATCCATAATGATAATGGGAGCCTTAACCTGATAGTTATCTCCCTTCCTGGCAATCCTACTTCCCGCAGCCGTTTCTATCCCTCCCAGAGACAAAAGCTCATCGCTTTGCCGCTGCTCTTCTATCTGGCAGCTTGCTTCTGCTTTCTGATATATTATACAGCTTTGAATATCCGGAAGCTCCTTTATTTTTTCCACCTCTGCAAAATCCGCAAGCCCTGTATCCTTTACAGTCACCATCACATCCCAGACATCCTGATAGCGTTCAAAATATGTGTATCTTGTGCTAATTTCAGATAGGGTAAAAAAACATAACATAGCGGTAAACCCTAAAAATGACAGCAGCAAAGACACATTTGCGATCCGGAGTGACTTTTTCTGCGTCTTTAAGGCATTTCCGGCCAGTTCCCCCCGGATACCAAACATATTTGACAGGATAGGAGCATGAACTTTCCTTTTCACTTTCATTCCTCCGGTATTGCGAATTGCCTCCAAAGGTGTTATTTTACCTAGTTTTTTTGCTGGAATCCATGCGGAAAAAAATACGGTCAGCGCGGATGACAAAAAAGTAATCGCAAACACCATCGGATGATATTGAAACACGGCCTGATGGCGCCCCGCTACATCTGACGCAAAATCATTAATCGCCTCTATGACTGCATAGCTGATTCCAATACCCATAAGAGATCCCGCCAGGACCGGTACAAGGCTGAGTACTGCCGCCTCCTGAAGAAGACAGATCCTAATCTGCCTCGGCGTAGCTCCGATGCTGGAAAGAATGCCAAACTGATGAATCCTGGCCTGCATGGAAATTTCAAAAGAATTGCGGATAATCAGGATCAATGATATGGAGACAACCATCAGCAGGACGGCATAAAACGGCAAAAGAAGCGGCGGTTTATCATCTTGCGGGTCTGTAACAAAATAGCGGGACAGCAACAGCTCATGATAAGCCATCTGCTCCTCTGTCAGTCTAAGCTGCCTGGCAATCAGGGGCATATCCCTGTAAATCGTTCCGATATCCTTAAAATAAATGTCCAAAACCCGGTCTTCCTCTGTGGAGAGTGACTCATTTACAACAACATTCTCCACATTTGCAAACTGCCGGATAGTCTCCAGATCCTCCGCTCCAAGGTCGCCCGTAATCCGTCCCTGCCAGTCCCCCTCCTCCAGCTTAATCCGTTCCACCTCATACGTCCAGAAATTAAAGGCCAGGCTGCACAGCAGGGACAAAAACAGCGCCGCGATCAGGGCTGCAGCCATAATCGAAAAACTGGAGGCCCGATTGTTTTTAAGGTAGCTTTTTGAATACTCCTTCCACATGCCTCTTACCCCCTTCTCTGATCATCCACGATCCTGCCATCTTCCAGCGTCACAATGCGGCCTGCCTCCATGGCAAGCTTCTCATCATGGGTAATCAGCAAGATGGTCTGCCTCCAGTTTCGATGAAACAGCTTCAGCAAATCCATAATCTCTCTGGAATTCCTTCGATCCAGATTCCCCGTGGGTTCATCCGCCAGCAGTATCGCAGGGCGGTAAATCAAAGCCCTGGCTATGGCTACCCGCTGCTGTTGGCCTCCGGAGAGCTGATGGGGCAAAGCCTTCTGTTTCTCCTTCAGCCCCAGCATACCCACGATATGATCGTAATACTCCGGATCTGGCTTACGCTTATCCAGCAGCATCGGCATAAGAATATTCTTTTCCACCGTAAGGGTCGGAATCAGATTATAAAACTGATAGATCAGTCCCACCTTTCTTCTCCTGAAAATGGCAGCATCTGTGGCGTTCAGGCTCCCAATATCCGTTCCCTCCACAATCACAGAACCCTTTGTGGGCCGATCCACGCTCCCTAACATATGAAGCAGCGTAGACTTTCCGGAGCCGGAAGACCCTACGATGGCCACAAACTCTCCTTTCTCCACAGACAAGTCAATGCCATCCAGTGCCCTCACTTGGCTCTCGCCCTTGCCAAACACCTTTTGCACTCCCATACACCTTAAGATCTCCATTTCACCCTCCTATGAAATTACTTTACGCCTATCATAGCAAAGGAAAGTGACATCTCAGTGACAGTACATGCGAATTTCAAAGCAGGCCCCGCCCTGAGGCAGGTTATAGGCCATCAGGATGCCGTTTTGCATCTCAATAATCTCCTTTGCGATAGAAAGGCCAATTCCCGTGCTGTCATTGCCGGCATATTTCCCCCGGAAAAACCGTTCAAACAGATGCGGAATCTCTTCCTCCAAAAACCCGGTCCCTTCATCCCAGATTTTCATCTGTACATAAAGGGGATTCTCTTCGTATGAGACATGAACCGTCTTTCCTCTGGCACTGTGCTCCATACAGTTTTTCATTACATTCATCACAGCTTCCATCGTCCAGTCTAAATCTGCCTCTATGGAAATTTCCCCCATTTCCGGTACGTCCAGACAAACGCCGGACCGTGCAGACAGTTCCTGCAGATTATCTGCAGCCAATGTAAGCAGAGTAAACAGCTCCGTTCTCTCCGCTTTCAAAACAAGCGCGCCGGCGTCAATTCTGGATAACAAAAGTAGCGCCTCCTCCAGATGGGTAAGGCGGTCCAGCTGCTGTTTCATCTGAATAAGGTATTGGGAAGAACTGCACGCTTGCAGCATTTGGACAGACAAAGAAATGGACGTAATGGGCGTTTTTAACTGGTGGGCGATGTTTGAAAGATTATCCGCGAAACGATTTTTCGCCTCTATAGCCAAATCCCGCGTCTGGTACAGCGAAGTGACGGTTTTATAGATTTCATCCTGTAATTTCGAAAACTCATCCTCCGAGGTTTCCAAAAGCAGCTTTCCTTTTCCGGTATTGACCCTCTCTAAAGAATCCGTCAGCGTTCGGATTCGCCTGGTTGTCTTTTTCTTCCAGTAAAAAAATGCAGCAAAAAATAAGACCGCCCCCGTCAGGAAGCCGATCCCTGCGCTTTTCACAAGCATTCCACGGTCCGGGCTAAAATCTGCCGGGGTGTAGCCAAAAGAAGGCAGATAATCCGAATGCCGAAAGGTGCCAAGAGATTCTTTTTCCTTCAAAAGCTCAAGAACCATCTCCTGGGCCTCAGGTTGTCTCTCTGTCAACTCCCCACAAAAATCATTCAGAAATGCAAATTGGTTTTTAGATTGATAGTCCTGCAACAGTACGGCCGTCACAGAAGATGCCAGGAAGCTGATTGATAGCACAAAAAGGAGCAGCAGCGTATTGTATTTTCTTCTCATCATACCGTATCCTCCATGCGATAGCCAAAGCTTCGAATCGTTTTAATAGACGCCGGGTGGTTCAGCTTTTCTCTCAGTCGCTTCATTGTAACGGTCAGGGTGTTATCATTTACGTAAGTTCCATTGCTATCCCAAATCTGTTCCAACAATCGCTGCCTGGTAACGGTCTTCCCTTTGTTTTCCATCAAAAGCGACAGCAATTGGTACTCTGCCTGACTTAAGCAAATTTCCTCTCCTTCGCTAAAGACTCTCATTTTATCTTTATCCAACGTGATGATGCCGCAGGAAAGAATACCTCCCGTACTTCTCTCTGCTCTGCGCAGCAAAGCACAGATCCGAGAATGCAAAACCTCCAGTTCAAAAGGCTTCACCACATAATCGTCCGCGCCATTTCCAAACCCGCAGACAATATCCTGAGTATCGCCCCGGACGGTTAAAAACATGATGGGAAGGTACGGCCACTTCGAGCGCACCCAACGGCAAAGCTGATCCCCTCCCCGGTCCGGAAGGTTCCAGTCCAGAAGGAGCATGCCTGGAGTCTGGCGCCCCAGCGCTTCCTCTGCGGCTGTGGCTGTTTCGTATAAAGAGACTTGGAAGTCTTTTTGCTCAAGATAAGACTTAACGGCTTGGGAAATATTGATGTCATCTTCCACATAGAAAATAGTAATCATGGTTGTTCTCGGATTTTGTTTTTCTCTTTTCATATTTTTCCTTTTGGCGTGTTTGAATTTATAATTGAACTTTTGCTGTCCTTATGATATGTGAAAACCTTCTCATTGTCAAATTTCCGTATACGGTGCGACATATCACTAGCGGCTTAGATTTCATTTACAACTATGTATAGGCATGATATAATCAGAACTATATACTGATTGTCGAAATTTGGGGGATTTCGCTATGGAAGATAGATATTTGGTTCAGATGATTGCCGAAAAAATAGGCCGTGATTATATTGAGACAGAAGAAATACTTGACGCAAAAATAGGTTATGTGGTTGACGATCAGGAGCAAGTGATTCAATTATGCATCAACAACTGCAACTTAATGAATGAAACGATACCTGATGAATTATTTCAACTGCAACATTTAAAAAGACTTAGTTTAAGCACAAATATGTTGTCTCTTTTTCCGGAAAAGCTGCTGCAATTAAAAAAACTTATCCGGCTTGATCTGAATGGAAATCAGATACGGATCGTCACCGGAAGAATAACGGAACTTTCCGCCCTGGAATCCATTGATCTGGCTGGGAATCAACTGGAGACTCTCCCAAAGGAAATAGGAGAAATGGGCTCTTTAAAAAAAATTCGTTTAAATAGTAATCGGCTCATATCGCTCCCTCCCTTAAATCCGGATATTCATTGGCTAAATCTGGAATCGATTGACCTTGATGGCGCTGATATCAAAGAATTGCCCACATGGTTTTTCTCCTTAAAATCCTTAAAGTATTTATCTTTGTCAAAACTGCATCTCCATCGATTCCCGGAGGAGATTAAGCGCCTTCCAAAGCTGGAGCGGATTTACATTGATAGCACGCTATTTTCTTATTGGCCGGAGAGAATTGATATACCGCTCAGCATGCGCTGCATCATTTTAGATGGGGCACATCTGCCAAAACTTTCCGAGACGGGTCTGGTCAGAATACCTAACGCGATCATGGATCTAAAGCCAAGATACGTCAGAAATCAAAACTCGCTCGATTATGCAGATGACACTCTGCAAGTGTCATTAGGCGGGAATTTAACGGCAGGATTCGATGAAAAAAAGTTATTCCATTCAAATCCTCAAAAATCCTTTGACTACCTAAAGGAGCTATACGGCAAGGAGCAAAAAGACCACCCGCAATCGGATGATATTCGCCTTAAAGATTTTAAAATCGTCATGTTGGGCTCCGGCGCTGTGGGAAAATCTTCCCTGATTCAGCGCCTGCACCTTTCCAATCCGGATGACGACAATATTCCATTGGATTCAACGGAAGCAACTCCTGGCGTTAACATTGATTACTCCCTGCATTTGTCTGATGTTTGGGATCACACCATGCAACGCTTCCAAACCTTCACGGGACATTTTTGGGACTTTGGAGGTCAGGACAAATATAGAGGCATAAACAGTTTATTATTAACCGATAAGGCGATTTATGTGATCGTCTTAGATTCTAGAGCGCAAACGGCGCCAGATGTTTGGCTGGATATGGTTAGCAAATATGCCCCGAATTCACCTATCATCATGGTTGCAAATAAAATGGATGAAAATCCCAGACTGAATATTAATTTTCATGATTATTGTGAACGATATCCAAAGTTATACAATTGTTTATTCAAAATCTCGTGCAAATATCAAACAGCCGGAATCAATAAAATATCCGATATCATCGATGCAATTCGGAAAATTCTGGAAAAGGATATGGATGCCATCGTTCCAATGGGAAGGCCTGAATATATCAACATTCAAAGAGATGTTGAAAATAAATACCGTGTTCATGGCCAAGCAATCGTAAAGATGAACGAGTTTACAGAACTCTGCCGTTCTTACGGATTATTTGATGAGCAGAAACAGACTCAGCTTCTGCCTGTATTAAGCATGTGCAGTACTTGCATCATAGCTGAGAATGAAGATTTCTTTATTCTGAATCCAAACTGGCTTGTTAAATACCTATATCTTTTTTACAATAGCTTTTCTCAAAACGATCTACAATGCAAACCCGTAATGGACTATCAAGAATATTGTCGTTTCGTTAAAAATCAGCTTTATGATTATTATGAATATATCGAGCAACTAACAAACTATTTAGAACAACGGGGACTGTGCAAAGTATTTTTTGATGAAGAAGAACAACGGCGAAAAATATTTATCCCCATGTTCCTTTCTGAAGACGGCACGAAGCTCATAAATAATTTGCCTAAGAGTCAGCCAACTCTAACATATAAATTTGCCGCTTCCGTGATTCCGGAATACGAATTTCAGAATTTTTTTGTCCGCGAGTTTTCTTCTATCGCAAAACAAAATTTGGATGCCTGGCAATTTGGCATTTATTTTATTGACGGGGCTGCTAAAATATATCTCCAGTTGGTACATGACGGAATCATCTTGAAAATCTGGGCAGATGACAACGTCAAATGCGGAAAGAGCTTTCAATGGATTCGCAGCGCCATGGAGCGCACAAATCGGAGAAACGTCTTCTCTGAATATGTGGTAATCAATAACCATGGTAATACAGCGTTGTTGCCATATAAACTATTAGACAAGCTAAATTCCTGGAAGGTAAAACTTTATTATCTTCCAAGTGAAAACGATTTAGAAAAAGTAGTCGTCATCAATGTCAGGACGATTTCGCAAATATGCGGCTTGATCGGCAGCTCTTTTGAGGAATCCATAAATGATGAAGAATTGCGCACGATAAAGCACATGGAGGAGAGTGAAATTTTTATGCAAAATCAAATAGGGCAAGTATTTGGAAATGTAATCGAAAACAATTATGGCAACGCCAATAATCAATATAGAGATATCGTTCAAAAAGAGAACGAAATAAAAGATGGCTCTGTGGGCGTTTCCGATGAATTTCAAACCCAGCTGTTAAAATTGATATCTGCTGTCTGTCAGGAAACCAATGCGTTGCAAGACGAGTGCCAGGAAGTACGTAGTTTGCTCCAGGAACTGCAAGGCTTGCTTCAGGAATTGGCGAATTGTAATCCGAATAACAGAGAACCTGTTAAAAAGAAAATTGCGGAATGGATTGCAACCGCCGCCTCGATCGTTACAATAGCCCAACCATTATATGAGCATGGAAACGAGATTATAAAAGGCCTGCAACTGTTGATGAAAATCAGATGATGGCGGGAGTCCCGGGACTCCCCAACTGCAAATCCTATGTCCCAAATTTTTCTGTGAGAAAATCTTTCCCGCCTTCTATTTTAAAGCATCCTCCTTTATGCCATAACCACCATGCATTCTTTCTCCCAGAATGCTATCCCATACCGGATTATTTTCTTCATCCCCTGACGCTGCAAACCTACGGCGTATTTCTTTTCCTCAATCTGCCTTAACGCTTCCGCGCAGGCCGCTTCCAAGTTTCCATCATTTGCGTATTTCAGCTCGATCACAATTCCTATACGCGCAGGCGTTCCTACAGATATATCGCTGTAGCCCTCTCCAGTCTCCGCATTGGACTGGATCAGCCAGTTTCCCTGACTCCGCAGCAGTCCCAGCAGCATGCCGTGGTAGAAGTTCTCCTTCATACTCGTCCGCACGGCTGTGTCCCTCACGCTGATCGAATCCCACAAATAGTCATGCAGCATATCCTGTATCGTCAATGCGTCTCCTGCGGGAAAAGCCACGCAGAAGCGGTTGATCCTTTCGGAATCCGATAACGTTGTTTCCTTAAACCACTCCTGTATCTGTAAAACAAAGACTTCCCGAACCTCCCGATTAGGAATGACCAGCTTATAGACACCCTTTACCGCTCTGCCCGCCTGAGTCAGATAGCCAGTGGTAAACAGTACGCTCCACAGGTTATCAATACTGGAATCCAACTCATTATAAGTCAGATCCAGACGAATCTTCTTCTCAATCGCCTCTCCTGCGATCAGTCGCTCAATCTCATTCTGCGTCGTCTTATCCGCCTTATCAATAAACCGCTTCACCAGATCATTGCCACTGGTGTTGATCCAGAAGGCTTCCGGTTCCGCATATGGGTCTGCCGAAAGGTGATCCACATAACTAATCACATCCCACGGACAATAAATATGAGCATCTCCAAAGCGGTATCCGTCATACCACTCTTTCGTTTCCTCCAAATGGTTCTCTAATTGGTAATCCTTCAGAATCTGAGCCACTTCTGCCTCCGTAAAGCCAAAATGCTCATCGAATCTGGTATCTGTGATGGAAAGAATCTTAAAATTATTCAGCCCTGTGAAAATGCTCTCTTTAGAAACACGCAGGCACCCTGTCAGGACGGCAAACTGCAAAAACTCATTGGTCTTCAGCGCCTGTCCAAACAATCCCCGAATCAGCGATACCATCTCGTTGTAGTAGCCTTGCTGGAATGCCTTATCCAGCGGAACGTCATATTCATCAATCAACAGGATCACTTTTCGTTCATAATGCCGACAAAGCAACGAAGACAATACTTCCAGGCTGGATGTAAGCGTTTCTTCATCCATAACATACTGACCTTTATCCAGTGCTACCAATGCACTGTATTTTTCTTTTTCATTCATGGACAGTCGATCACTATCCAACAAATACCGGAATCGATCTGCCTCGATTCCCACTTTCTTTATCAGACGTCTTCTTGCATCCTCAAACCGTAATCCGTCCACATCCTTCAACGAGATAAATATCACAGGGAACTTTCCCAAATATTCTTCACACAGAGCAGTCTCCTTTGAGATGGCAAGTCCGTCAAACAGATCTTTATCCGCCCCAATCTCGAAAAAGTTTTTCAGCATGCTCATGTTCAGTGTCTTTCCGAAACGACGCGGACGGGTGAACAGATTGACCTTTCCCCAACTATTTAACAAGTCACGGATGAGACCTGTCTTATCTATATAATAGAAGCCTTCTTTGCGGATTTCTTCAAAGTCTTCTATTCCAACAGGGAGTTTTTTTCTCCGCATTCGGCTCATCCTCCTTTCCTGGTCGGCACAACTTTTCCCGCACCATTCCAGCTTTATTCTACCTCAGAGAACGGTGAATAGCAAGCCAAATTCAGAGCGTTTCTTCGCTGTGTTATTGTCACGGGACTCCCGAACTGAGAATTCCATGTCCCATACTTTTTTCTGCGAAAATTCTATCCTGCCATCATCTCAGCAGACAGCGGCATCTACAGAAACATGGATCTCCTCACGCGGAAGCGGCCACAGTCCTGCACCTCACACTGCGCACAGTCCTAAACCGTGCCGCCTCCGGCAAACTGCCGGCCAGGATCCCGGAGGACATGCCGTTTACTTATGACGGCCGGCAGAACTACCTGATCCGGCTGGAAGGCCTGCCTCAAAAAGCACAGCTTGAATATCTCCGCAGACATCTCCCGGACAGCCAGCGGTGCAGCCTGGACCTGGCTACCCCAAGGAGCGCCTTTGGCGACGCGTGGCTCTCCGCTTTTCTGGATGTGGCACAGCTCATCCGCGATGCCCAAATGATCTGGCAGAAATTCCATCATTCAGGAAATGTGACCGTAGGACTCCGTAAGCTTGCAGAAGCTAACGGCATCTCCCTGGCGACCCTCTACCGGCTCTGCGGGAAACCTTCATCGAAAGAACTGTCCATGCTCTATCTTGACCCGGTCTATCTCCAGGCCAGGCTCCCCAGGACCATGTGCCTGTGGAGCGCGGATCTGGCTTATGCCCTCTATCTCGACCATCATCAGCATTTTTCACAGAACAGCATCTTCCGGGAACTGGGAGCCCATGCGGATGTCCCCTGTGAGGCTTGCCCTTATCATCCGGGACGGAGCCTCCCTCACAGCGGGGAGATCCCTGTCTGTACATCACCAGGCGGCACGATGCGTATCCCGAATCACCGGAAGACCGTCAACCGGCTCCTGGCCCATATCCCTCCCCAAATGGTCTGTTACTGTCAGGAAGGCGTGCGTAAATGGAACAGCCTGTATGGCCATTTCACACTCAGGGAAAACCCCCTCCTTGTCAATGAGCTGTGGCAGGGCGACCATCAGGTGTTCGACCTGTTTGTCCGCGTGAAAGTAAAACGTCAGATCAACGGGCGAGCCTTTGAAAAAGAGATCTCTGTCCGTCCAACGCTCACCGCATGGATGGATACCGCCACGGGCTGCATCGTGGGATGGGTGATCTCTATCCTCCCCAATGCGAATACCATAGCGGAAGCCTTCTGCCGTGGGGCCGTCCTTACCCAGGGGGAGATCTTCCACAGGCTCCCCAAAGCCATTATGGTGGACTGCGGCAAAGATTACCGCAGCGCCCTGCTGGAAGACCTCCCGGATGAAGTCCCCGTCAATGGGGATGGGCCTTTATACCTCAACAAACGTTTTGGCGGCCTGGGCCTCCTTCCCGCTCTGGGTATGGAAGTCCACCACGCCCTTCCCTATCATCCACAGAGCAAATCCATCGAGCGGATGTTCGGGACCCTGGAGCGGGAATGGATCTGTAAGTTAAAAGTAAGCGCTCAATAAAATAATGGCTATCTTTTCACAAGGTATTCCGCTATAGTTGAAGTAAAATACTCCAACTTCAACTTTGCGATTTAATCCGGCATCTCTGCTGTATCATGTCTGACCATGGCATCAGCTCTTCTATCCCTTCGGGCTCATTTTTGTAGTCCGGCATATAGAGCAGTACAGTCTCCAGATATG
>CABSEG010000068.1 GCA_902476645.1 uncultured Lachnospiraceae bacterium
GGGGAGTCGCCCAGCGCCGCCGTAGAATCTTCCTTGTCGCAGATTTTGGAGGACTCACCGCACCAAAGATATTATTTGAGCAGGAACGCCTGCCTGGGGATCCTGCGGAGGGCCAAGATCAGGGGAAAGGAGTTACCGCCGCAGCTGGAAACAGCTCTGCGGATTCAGGCGGGAGTAGAGTAGCAGAGGAAAAACAGGTGGATATTTTTGCGGTTCATATTGATCAGAGGGAAGAAACAATCAACCTTAATGGAATATCCGGAGCTTTGATGGCAACGACCAATTTGCAGATGCAGACCTTTGTGGCAGGGGGGATGAGGAAGTTTGAAAGTGCAGAAAAAGAAGAGTGTCTGTGCCTCAATGACCAAGGAGGAGAGCGTATGGATGTTTCGGTCGATGTAACAGCAACCCTGCGGGCAGGGATGAGTGGTCATCCGCCTTTGGTGATGGGCATCCAGCAGGGGAGTGCTGGGGCAGAGGAAACTCCGGATCTAGCCCTTACAGAGGAGGCAGAAACCGGCGGGAACAATTACCAGATTCTGTTTGAGAATCACGGGATTGATGCCAGATATACAGGTCCGCATGAGGTGGCCCCTACCATGTCAGCCCGGTATGGAACAGGAGGAAACAATGTCCCACTGGTTTCAGATATGCCGGAGAGTTATTGTATTGCCGGAAATATCATTGATCGGGAAGTACAAAATGGAGGAAATGGTCTGGGATGCCAGCCGGATATATCCTATACTCTTACGAGCGCAGACCGTCATGCAGTGTTCAGCCGCCAGAGAAGTGATGAATTTCTGCAAAATCGGGTAACAGCGACTCAGAGTGCCAGACAGCATAAGGATGCTACGGATCTGGTGTGTGAGCCGTATCAGAATACGGTAGGAACCATTGGATATACAGATCATAAGGGGATTAATAATCAATATGTCAGCGAAGATAAATGTATTGTTGAGAACCGGAAACTGATCCGGAGACTGACGCCTTTGGAGTGTGAACGGTTGCAGGGTTTTCCGGATCACTGGACAGATATCCCTGGTGCCTCGGACAGTGCCCGTTATAAAGCTCTTGGAAATAGCGTAGCGATACCGTGTGTGGATTTTGTTCTCCGTGGTATCGCTTATTTTTTGCGCAAGATGAAGGAGGAGAAAGAACCATAAGATTGGTAGTTCTGCTTCCGTTTTCAGGCAATCTTTGTTGGGTATCGTCATAGCTATCTCATCTCTTTATGGATATACTTGGTTTGTAAAAACGAGGAAAGGAGAGTCAAATGGAAGAGCGTAAGAAAAATTTATGCGCCATGATTCCAGAATCCCTGCATAAGAAAGTTCGGGAAGAACAGGAAGAATGGGGAATCAAGCTGAACGAGTATATGGAACGGATTCTAAAAGACCACTTTGAGAAGGGAGAAAGAGAGATGGCAAACGGAACCAGGACACTGGCATTTCAGGTATCAGAGGAGTTTTTTCAGAGGTTAAAAAAATACCTCAAAAAGACAGGACAGAGCCAGAAAGAATTTGTGATCGGACTGATTGAAGATGTACTTTCGCAGGAAGAACATGTAGTATCTGGAGAGATGCAGGAGACAGAGGGAAAGGCAGAACTTGAGGAAACTGAATAAGAGGAAGGATCGAACATACCGCCGGCAGAGCTTCATCATGCCGGCGGTTATTATTTGGAGGTGATCGGTTGTATATTTATCCGGACCATTTGAAATCAAAAGCAACACTTTGGTTATGGCAGCTTCGGGACATTGGGATTCTTGGTATTTGCGGATTGGTCTCCATTTTAGCAGCTACGCAGGCGGGATTTATGTTCCCTTGTGTTCTGACAGGGGTATATGGATTTCTGACGATCCGCTTTGAAGATACCAGCATTCTGGATTTTATCCGGTATGCCTGTGCGTATTTTTTTATGCGTCAGCAATTTTTTGAGTGGAGGTATGAATGAGCAGGGAGAAACGAAAAGCGAAAAAAGAGGCAGAGAAGCGCCTCTCCACACGGCAGTTCATTGGTGCAAAGGAGATTACAGACTACAGTCTGGTGACCTACGGACAGGGGGAGCTGGTGTATTTTATTGTAAAACCAACGAATATTTCTGTTTTGTCCGAATCTAGTGTCGGGGCAAGAATCTATGCTCTTATGACTGTACTAAAAGGAGTGGCAGAGATTGAGATGCTGTGTCTAAACAGCAGGGAAAGCTTTGAAGACAACAAGCGGTTTCTGAAAAGTCAGATGGAGCAGGAAGAGAATCCAGTCATACGCCGTCTTTTGGAACAGGATCAGACCCATCTGGACCGGATTCAGGTGCAGATGGCGACAGCCCGTGAATTTCTGATTATGCTGCGGTTAAAAGATGAAAAGGAATCGGATATTTTTCCGTACCTTTCCAGGATTGAAAAATCCCTGAAGGAACAGAGTTTTTCTGTTAAACGGGCAGATAAAGAGGATATCAAACGTATCCTGGCTGTTTACTATGAGCAGAACGTGACCACAGAGAAGTTTGAAGACTTTGACGGGGAGCGGTGGATCATACCAGAGATTTAGAGTGAGGAGGAGATGACTTGAAAAAAGGAAGAACAGCAGTTGATGACAGGGAAGATAATGTGCGTATCCAGGAATTTCTGGATATGATTGCCCCGTCTGTCATTAAATTTGAAACAGATCATTTTATTTGCGGTAACACCTATCGTTGTGTCTGGGCACTGCGGGAGTACCCGACTGCTACGGAAGAGCAGGCAATTCTTTCACATTTAGGGGAGAAAGATGGTGTAACCTTGCGGATCTATACCCGTCATGTGACACCCGTTGAGGAGCGGAAGATCATCAGTAATGCAGCCAACAAAAACCGGATGGATCGGAGCAATACCAGTGATTTACAGCAGACTGTTTTGGCTGAAAGTAATTTACAGGATGTAACTACCATCGTAGCCCAGATGCACCGTAACCGAGAACCCCTCCTCCATACGGCAGTATATCTGGAGTTGTGTGCCCATGATCTGGAGCATTTGAAGCTTCTTCAAACAGAAGTACTAACGGAACTGATCCGGTCAAAATTGAATGTAGACCGACTGATCCTCCGTCAACAACAGGGGTTCCGGTGTGTAATGCCAAGCGGTTATAACCTGTTTAAGGATCAGTTTGAGAGAGTGCTTCCGGCCAGCAGTGTGGCGAATCTGTATCCCTTTAACTATTCAGGAAAGACGGATCCTCATGGGTTCTATATTGGGAGAGATAAATTTGGGAGTAATGTACTGGTGGATTTTAACCGGAGAGCAGATGATAAGACGAATGCCAATATCCTGATTCTGGGAAACAGCGGACAGGGAAAAAGCTATCTGCTTAAATTGCTGCTGACGAATTTAAGGGAGTCCGGAATGCATATCTGCGCTCTGGATCCGGAAATGGAGTATGAAGATCTGACCAATAATCTGGGAGGGTGTTTTATCGACTTAATGAGTGGGGAGTTCATTATCAACCCTCTGGAACCGAAAACCTGGGACGAAGCGGGAAGCCCGGAGGATCTGGATGCACCTCAGACCTTTCGCATCCGGTCCAGATTATCCCAGCATATCAGTTTCTTAAAGGACTTTTTCCGAAGCTACAAGGATTTTTCCGACAGGGAAATCGATGTGATTGAGATCATGCTGCAGAAGTTATATACCAGATGGGGGATTACAGACGAAAGTGATTTTGAATGCCTGGCTGCGGAGGATTACCCAGTTCTCTCCGATCTTTATGCGTTCATTGAGGAAGAATATCAGGGATTTGACGAAAACAGAAGACAGCTTTATACAGCAGAAATGATTCAGAGTATTCTTCTTGGGCTGAATTCTATGTGTGTGGGAGCTGAGAGCAAGTTCTTTAATGGACATACCAATATCACCGATGATGGCTTCATTACCTTTGGGGTAAAAGGACTGTTACAGGCCAGCAGGAGCCTTAAAAATGCATTGCTTTTTAATGTGCTTTCGTTTATGAGCGATGTTCTTTTGACACAAGGCAATACGGCAGCCAGTCTGGATGAGTTTTATCTGTTCCTTTCCAACCTGACTGCAGTAGAGTATGTTAGAAATTTTATGAAGCGTGTGCGAAAAAAAGATTCTGCAGTTATCATAGCCAGCCAGAACCTAGAGGATTTTAATCTGGATGGCGTGAGGGAGTATACCAAGCCGCTGTTTTCCATCCCGACGCATCAGTTTCTGTTCAATGCGGGGAGCATTGATGCCAAGTTTTATACGGATACCCTGCAGCTGGAGGATAGTGAGTATAACCTGATCCGGTATCCACAACGGGGAGTCTGCCTGTATAAATGTGGAAATGAGCGATATAACTTAATGGTAAATGCCCCGGAACACAAAGCCAGACTGTTCGGAAAGGCAGGAGGACGCTAAAAGGGGAGACTATGAATGGAGTTAAAGGAGCAGAAATTTGGCATTGAGATTGAGATGACCGGCATTACCCGTGCGAAAGCGGCTGAGGTAACGGCAGAGTATTTTGGAACTAGAGTCAAATATCTGGGAACCTATTACGATACCTATGCAGCCATTGACACGGAGGGGCGGCAGTGGAAGTTTATGAGTGATGGGAGTATAACAGCGCAGAAAAAATCGAATGGGAGAAAGATCAATGCAGGGAGAGAATATCAGACGGAGATGGTAAGTCCCATCTGTCGCTATGAGGATATTGTGACGATTCAGGAGATCATCCGGAAGCTGAAAGAGCATGGGGCACTGACGAATGGAAGCTGCGGTATCCATGTGCATATCAATGCGGAACCGTTTGATGCCAGAACCCTTCGTAATATCACTAATATCATGGCAGCCAAGGAAGATCTGATCTATAAAGCTCTGGGGGTGTCCGTGGATCGACAGCATCGGTGGTGTCAGCCAGTAGACACACGATTTTTGGAAGAATTAAACAGAAGAAAACCAAAGAGTATGGAGGCAGTGGAACGGATCTGGTATAACGGGGAGAGCCGCAGAGACCAGCATTATGATGATAGCCGCTATCATTGTCTGAACCTTCATTCTGTTTTTCAGAAAGGAACAGTGGAATTTCGTCTGTTCAATGGGACGCTTCATGCAGGCAAGATTAAGGCCTATATCCAGTTTTGTCTGGCGATTGGCGCCCAAGCGCTGAATCAGTCCTGCGCCAGCAGAAGAAAAACTCAGACCAGCAATGAGAAGTATACATTCCGCACTTGGCTTTTACGGCTAGGATTAAATGGGGAAGAATTCGCCACAGCTCGTCAACATCTGCTGGCAAATCTGCCGGGCTGTATTGCCTGGAAGGATCCGGCTCAGGCGGAAGCACAAAAGGAAAGAATGCGACAGAAGCGGGAGAAGGAATTGGCAGAACGGATCCAGAGACAGGAAACCATTCATCCAATTGAGGAATTAGAATCAGCTGGGGAAGCACAGGAATCCCCGGCTTTTTGTATGCGAATGTGACAGGAGGAAGCAAATTGAAAGGAAAACAAAGACTTTATATTGCCTATGGGAGCAATCTGAATCTGGAGCAGATGGCATTTCGTTGTCCGACTGCGAAGGTAGTAGGAAAGAGTGAATTAAAGGATTACGAACTGTTATTTCGGGGAGGCCGCAGGGGGGCTGTGGCAACCGTAGAACCTAAAGCAGGGAGTACTGTGCCGATACTGGTCTGGGAGATTCAGAAGAAAGACGAGGCATCGCTGGATCTTTATGAAGGGTATCCGAATTTCTATGATAAGCAGATGCTGGAGATTGAACTGGATGGAAAAATTGTTCCGGCCATGGTTTATGTGATGACACCAGGGCATTCATTTGGAATTCCCTCTGACTATTATTCCAATGTAATCTGGCAAGGGTACGAAACGGCAGGGTTTGAAACCCAGTTTCTGGAGGACGCAATCGAACATGCTTATCAGCTTGTACAGAAACAGGAAAGAGAGGGAGACTTCTATCAGCAGAGCCTGTTTCATATGGGGGGCTATGATGGAATGAAATAAATCCTGATGCGTCAGATGAATATCTCGATAAAAAGTGTGGAAGGAGTGATTTTATGGCCGTCTCAGCTGCCGCTGTGACAGCAAAACTGGTAGCGCTTACCCTATCTGACCGGAATGGGCGGACTGTGGTTTTTTCTGTTATTGCAGCATTAGTAACCCCTGTTATTTTAATTGCCACCATGATTATGTGCACGCTTTCTGGGACTGTAGACCATAACATTTCTGCTGTCCAGCTGTCCTTTCATGGAGGGTATTTGTCCTCAAAGGTGCCAGCAGAGTATCGGATGTACATCGAAAATATGCAGGACAGTTTTGAAAAACTGGATGGGGTGTTAAATGAAATTAATGGTATGGCAGAAGCCGAAGAAGTAGATCCCTACCAGGTAAAAGCGATTTTTTATGCCCTGTTTTTTGGTAAGGAGTACCCTCGGATGGATGAGGGGGACTATCGGGCATTCGCAGATTGTTTTGTAGAGTATGAGGAGAGGGAGGATGAAGAGGGAGAAACCTATACAGTTGCAATTCCAATCCAAAGCCTGAATATGGTCTACGGAAATCTTGCTGCAGAATTAAACCAGGAGGTTTCTCTGGAAGATAAAACGAATGTACAGCGCATCTATATGCTGGCAAAATACGGTGTGAGTGTACCAGGTGGAAATGGTCTTCCTCCCGGACAGGCTATGGGAGATGGGAGTTTTTCCGCGCTGATGGCAGAGGCAACCCGTTATATTGGTTATCCCTATGTATGGGGCGGTAGTTCTCCAGACACCAGTTTCGACTGCAGTGGATATATCTGTTGGGTCTACACGAGATCCGGGGTGTATCACCTTTCCCGAACAACAGCTCAGGGGATTTATGACCAGTGTGCGATTGTGTCAAGAGAGGAAGCTAGACCCGGAGATCTGGTGTTTTTTACGGGAACTTATGCATCTGCAGGGGCGGTCAGCCATGTGGGGATTTATGTTGGAGGCTCTAGGATGCTGCATTGTGGTTCGCCTATTGGCTATGCGGACCTTACTTCTCCTTACTGGAACAGCCATCTGTATGCTTTTGGAAGGCTGGCAACTATTCCGGAATGAGGCAGCTAAAAATGAAATTTGTGCAGATTTGCCTGGACAGTTTATGGATATGTGATATCGACTTTTAGAAAAAAGTTCGGTATTGTGTGTGGCTGAAAGGAGGGAAGTAACCGATGGATGAGATTATGGATCAGTTAAATCAGGTAATCGAAGAACGAGTTCTGGAGCTGAAGAGAAAAAGTGAAGAGGACAAGGTTCCCGCTTATTGCACAGAGACCAAGGAACATGTCCTCCGCATGGATCGAATTCTCAATAGCCTTTCAGAGGATGACCGGCAATGGTTGGATGACCAGCTTATGGCTAAAATGGATATACCGGAACAGGAGCGTTTGAGGTATTATAAGGCGGGTCTTGCAGATGCCATTGAACTAATCCATTATTTAAGAACCTGATGAAACGAGATCGGGCGGCTGTGTGAGCAGCCGCCTGATTTGCTTTCTGAAAGAAAAAGGAGATTTGAAATGAGAAATACTACGATCAATGTCAGTTTTAACACAGAAAAATTGGATGCGTTAAAGTTCCACATGGAAAAAAGGGACACCGATCTTCAGGGGGAATTAAATGATACAGTACAGAAACTGTATGAAAAATATGTCCCGCAGGCTACCCGTGAATATATTGATGACAAGGTGGCAAGAGAAATATCCACCAGAGAACGTACCCGTAGAGCTGATCGGACTGTAAGACGGGAGGAGTCCCAGCTGGAAGAATCAGAAATCGTATGATAACCAGAATAAAGAAAACGGAATCCCCAGTCATCCATGACATCCCCGTGTAGCCCCCTGTGTGCCCCTGTGTCGGGCTTTGGACAGCTAGGTGGCATCGTGGTACCCATACGAGGATTTTAAGCGGTGTTGGGCAAATGTGAGAGAAGGTTATGGAAACAGCAAGAACACGGGGGATATGGGATTCCTGAGTGGTTGGCAGGGTCGAAACGTGTGCAGGTTAAAGGGGGTATGCTGCTTTTGGCAGCCTACCCCTGGAAAACACCGACCGGCAAAGCCGTTCGGGAAATCCGGTTTGAATACTTTTGGAAAAGGCGGTCGAAAGAATGGTGCTGGATTTTTGAAAGTGGCAGGATTTTGGAGGAAATGAGAGAGATTTTGTGAATACCTGGTAAGGAGGGAACGATGGGGAGCGAAAATGCGAAAGTCCGTGTTGGGATTTATATTGAAAAAGCTATATTAGAACAGGCAGACGGGTTGTTGGAGACTGCCAATGTGCGTTCCAGAAACGAATTTGTAGCAGAAGCACTTAAATTCTATATGGGGTATCTTCTTGCAGGAAAAGCAGAAAATTATTTTTTGCAGTCACTGGCTTCTGTGCTTACGGGAACCGTTCAGGATAGTGAGAACCGTCTGGCCAGGATGGACTTTAAGCAGTGGAATTGTCCAAGCTCTCACAGGTAATTGCCTACACCCATGATGTGGATGAAGAATCTTTAAACAGGCTGCACGTAAAATGTGTTGATGAAGTGAGACGGATCAATGGAACTGTGAAGTTTGAAGATGCGTATCATTATCAAAAGCGGGATGTGTAGATATTGTTGGAAAGGAAACGATGGAAAGAGAATTTATTTGTACTTCCCTCTAGTTGTGTGATGAATTTTCAGAAGAGATAAAAAATAGATTTGTCCTTTACGATGCAATAACTCATCGATTATAATATACTAAGAAATGAATCGAGGTGTAGAATTTTGAATGAGAGAGAACAAATCATTCAACTATGGTTCAAAATGTGGCTTACACAACAGGATCTTGGTATGGATGACATTTTTGCGGAAGACGTGATTTATACTGAAAGCTGGAGTCCAAAATATAATAACCGTCAAGTTGTAAAACATTGGTTTAATGAATGGAATACACGTGGCAAGGTGATGGAGTGGAAGATCAAGCAGTTCTTTCATAAAGATAACCAGACGGTTGTAGAGTGGTATTTTAAAAATGAAATGAATAATGGGAATATAGAGGAATTTGACGGAATGTCCTTGATTGTATGGACAGCAGATAATAAAATAAAATCATTAAAGGAGTTTGGATGTAACTTAAACAATTATAATCCTTATGAGGATAGTGATACGCCTAAATTTAGAGATGAAAAGACTAGTTGGTTTTAATCAGAAACAGAAAAATTATATGTGTTAATCTGGCCGAGGAGGCTTGATTATAAAAGTAAAGATAAAAACGCAACGTATGCAGTGATGCATACCAGAGCCGGTAGGTAGCCCGGCCGTCCTGCATATTAGGGTAAGTAACCTGCCCCTCCGGGTTGTCCATTCTTTGCTCATTTCAATCATTAAGGAGGGATTGCCATGAGTATAAGGACAGGCAAGCTGACAGTGTTTTTTGAGGAACCATTTTGGGTAGGTATTTTTGAGAGAGTTGAAAATGGGAAACTTTCCGTTTCCAAAGTAACATTTGGAACTGAACCAAAGGACTATGAGATTTGGGAGTTTGTGCTAAAGGAATATGATCGTTTGCAATTTAGTCCATCTGTGGAGGTTACTGCAAAGGAACTAACAAAAAACCCAAAGAAGCTCCAGCGTGAAATTCATAAACAAATGTTGGATAGGGGCGTTGGAACAAAATCTCAGCAAGCACTAAAGCTGCAGCAGGAACAAAGGAAACAGCAGCGTAAGTCTAAAAGCCGGGAAGACAAATTGGCAGAAGAGAAAAAAATGTTTGATTTAAAACAAAAAAAGAAAAAAGAGAAACATCGAGGGCATTAAGAATGTAATGTATTCTTACACAAAATTTGGTTTGAGGTAAACGATGGCATCAAGTAAAAATTATTTACAATTTGTTTTAGAGCAGCTGTCCGAGTTGGATGAAATTACATATCGGACGATGATGGGAGAGTTTATTATTTATTATCGTGGCAAGATTGTAGGAGGCATTTATGATGACAGACTGCTTGTAAAACCCACAAAGTCAGCAATTGCCTATATGACAGATCCGGTATATGAAGTACCTTATGAGGGAGCAAAAGAGATGCTGCTGGTAGAGGAGGTTGATCAGAAAGAATTTTTGACAGGACTGTTCCACGCGATGTATGATGAACTGCCGCTGCCCAAACCCAAAAAGAAAAAATAGGTATTGCGAAGGGAAAACAAATAAATGGACAAGGCAATTTTGTATATACATGGTAAAGGTGGAAATCCGAAAGAGGCAGAGTATTATAAAGCGCTCTTTGAAGAATATGATGTAATTGGTTTTGACTATTCCTCACAGTCACCTTGGGAAGCGAAAAAAGAGTTCCCCAGATTGTTTGATAACCTATGCGGAACATATGAAACGGTAACAGTGATTGCGAACAGCATTGGTGCTTTCTTTGCTATGAGTGCTTTGGCAGACAGCAAAATAGAGAAGGCATACTTTATTTCTCCGGTTGTAGACATGGAAAGATTGATTCGGAATATGATGCAGTGGGCGAATGTGACCGAAGATGACTTGCAGAAACAGAAAGAAATCCCGACATCCTTTGGGGAAACACTTTCCTGGGCTTATCTTTGTTATGTGAGGGAGCATCCTGTTACCTGGACTGTTCCAACGCACATTCTGTATGGAGAAAAGGATAACCTGACATCGTATGAAACAATAGCTGAGTTTGCAGATAGAATCGGAGCAACACTTACAGTTATGGAAAACGGGGAGCACTGGTTTCATACGAAAGAGCAGATGGACTTTCTTTCTGACTGGATCAAGCAATGTACATGATATGTTCAAATATTGAAACTATGTAACGGAAGAAGATGTGATAAAAAGTAAAAGGAGCCATGGTGTGTGATAAGCCATAGGTTCCTTTTTGCTTTCTAAAAAGGAGTAACATGACAAAACTTATTTTTACTTCCCGATATTTAAAAGATGCAAAACCATCTCAGAAAGAAAATTATGTCCATTACATTGGAACGCGGAAAGGGGTAGAGAAAATTGATACAAGTAAAAAGCACCTCCCAGCAACGGTGAGTCAAAAGAAGTTAGTGCATCAGCTCCTGCAGGATTTTCCGGCGACAAAAGAAATGCTGGAGTATGAAGATTATCAAAGAAAACCAACAATCGAAAATGCCTCGGAATTTATTTTCTGTGCATTGGAACAAAATCTTGATATAGCAGCGACGCGAAAAAATTATGTGGATTATCTGGCGCATCGTCCCCGTGTAGAAAAGATTGGTGAGCATGGTCTGTTTACAGATGAGGGAGAACCGGTGGTTCTTGGACAGGTGCAGAATCAAGTGGCAGATCACAAGGGAATTGTGTGGACCCATGTGATTTCCCTTCGGCGCGAGGATGCAGCCCGGTTAGGGTATGACAGTGCTGTTCAGTGGATGGCATTGCTGCGTTCCAAACGGGCAATGCTGTGTAAGCATATGAAAATTGACAGCGCCAATCTGAAATGGTACGCTGCATTTCATAATGAAAGCCATCATCCCCATGTTCATCTATTGGTGTACTCAGTAAAAGATGGAGAAGGGTATCTGACAAAGCAGTCGATTGAGGCCATGCGTTCTGAGCTGGCGCATGATATTTTCCGTCAGGATTTTGCAAATATTTATGAGGAACAGGCGCAGTCTCGTATGGATTTAAAGGAACGGTCGGAAGTTGTAATGAAGACATGGATAGATGAAATACGGGCGGGGACGCTTAAGAGTTCGGAAATTGAAACCAGTATGATGCAGCTTTCTAAACGGCTGCAGAATACAGGTGGGAAAAAGGTTTATGGCTACCTGAAGAGAGATGTGAAGGATCTGGTCGATCACATCGTAGACGAGTTGGAGAAAGATGACCGGGTGTCTGCCCTGTACCGGGAATGGGGGCTATGGCAGGATGAGATTGTGAAGACCTACCGAAAACAGACGGAAGAATTACCGCCTTTATCAAAACAGCCTAAATTAAAAAGTATCAAAAATATGGTGATTGCAGAAGCATTGAGGCTTGGCAGTCATCATTTTTTGTTTGAAGAGAATGAAGATGGATACTCAGAACCAAAGGACGATTTTTTTATACAAGAACCAAATCCGGTAGCAGAGCTGACAGGGGAACTAGATTCGGACTATGCGGAGGAGGAACTCAAGCAAGAGCTTTTTCCTAATGGCAGAAAAGAAAAATCCAGTTCCAACTGGTGGACAGATGGATATATACAGGCTAGGAATTATTTGTATGGCAGCGATTCTACATTACAGGATTTTGAAAAGGCATATCAGAAGTTCCTTCAGGAAGCAGAGCAGGGGAATGGGTTTGCCATGCACGACCTTGGCCGGATGTTTGCGGATGGCTTGGGACGGGATGCGGATGTTGGGCTGGCACAGAAATGGTATGAGAAAGCATTGGAAGCATTTCTTGTAAGAGAAGAATCCGTAAAGAAAAAGGAGAAACCCTATCTGCAATATCGTATTGGGAAAATGTATGCTTCTGGTTTGGGAGCAGAACAAAATTATGAAAAGGCGGCACACTGGTTTTCTCAGGCGGCTGCAATGGATCATAAGTATGCCCAGTATTCGCTGGCTGGGCTTTACCGGCGGGGCCGGGGGGTGGAGCAAAATGATATACGGGCGTTTTCTCTATATATGAGTTCAGCAGAGCAGGGAAATCCTTATGCCAGCCTGGAACTGGCGAAGATGTATAGGGATGGTTTGGGTACAGAGCCGGATTTACAGCAGGCAGAGTGGAGATTTCAGAATGCGTATTCCGGTTTTGTGGTTCTGGAAGAAAAAAGTCATGATGATAAACTCCAGTACCGGATTGGTCAGATGCTTCATACTGGAACGGGAACCAGCAAAGATGATGAGGGGGCGGCCAGGTATTGGGAAAAGTCTGCAAAGCTGGGGAATATCAATGCTCAGTATGCACTTGGAACACTCTGGCTGGAAACGGGAAGTGGAGACAGCGGCCAGGCAGTGGAATGGCTTACAAAAGCAGCAAATGCAGAGCACTCAGCTGCCCAGTATGTGTTGGGGAAATTATACCAGGATGGTGTGTATTTTAATAAAGATATGGATCAGGCCATGAAATGGTTCCGCTCTGCAGCGGAACTTGGAAATGAATATGCTGCATATCGGATGGGATGTTTGTTGCTTTTGGGGGAGGAAATACCGAAGGATGTGGAAGCGGCTGTGAAGTGGCTCAGCCTGTCAGCGGAAAAAGGAAATCCGTATGCGCAGTATCGGCTTGGAATGCTATATCTCAAGGGGGAAGAGTATTCTCCTCAAGTGGAAGTGGCAATGAAATGGCTTCAACAGGCAGCGGAGCAGAAAAATGAATGGGCCTTTTATCAGTTAGGGAAGTTATATCTTTCAGGAGAACATGTAACGAAAAATGTGGAAACAGCAGTACATTACCTAGGACTATGTGCGGAAAAAGGAAACCAGTATGCCCAGTATGTATTGGGAAAGTTATATCTCTGTGGCAGAGATGTTTCCCGTGATCGGGAAAAGGCAGTGGAATATCTGACAGCATCGGCAGAACAAGGAAATCTGTATGCCAGTTTTTTACTGGAACATCTGGATGCATATCAGGATCCATCCTTGTTTCTGGCAGCAACCAGACTGCTTCATCATCTGGAAAAGCTGTTTTGCGAAGAAGTACAGAGACCAATGGAAATGAAGCGGTATCAGATTGACCGGAAACGACGCAGGAAACTGTTAGAGAAAAAGCAGGCTCAAGGACATCATAGGGAGGATCAGGAGCCGGCACAAGGTATTTATTGACGAAGGAGGATGGCATGGGAGAATTTGTTTATTTTACGGAAGAACAGAAACAGAGGGCCAATGCGGTGGATCTGGAAGATTTTCTTTCCAGGCAGGGGGAAAAGCTGCTTCGTTCTGGAAGAGAAAAGCGCCTGGCCAGTGATCACAGTATTACAGTGAGGGGAAATCGATGGTATGATCACGCGACAGAAAAGGGAGGCTGTGCCATTGACTTTGTGCGGATGTTTTATAACCAGAGCTTTCCGGACGCAGTTACAATGCTGCTTGGCGGAGAACAGGGAGTTGCATACCGGGAAAGCGTGAATCAGCAACTAGAACCGAAAAAGCCATTCGTACTTCCAGAGGCGAACCAGACCATGCACCGTGCTTTTGCGTATCTGATAAAGACAAGGTGTGTGGATCCTAAAGTAGTATCTGTATTTGCAGGAAAACACATGATTTATGAAGATGTCAAATATCATAATGTTGTGTTTGTGGGTTTTGATTCAGATGGAATTCCACGCCATGCACATAAAAGGGGAACCTGTCAGAAGGGACAACCATTTAAGGGGAATGTAGAAGGATGTGATCCAAGGTACAGTTTTCGTTGGATTGGGAAGAGTAATACCGTGTATGTATTTGAGGCACCGATTGATATGCTGTCTTTTATTTCCATGTATCAAAAGGGGTGGATGGATCATAGTTATGTGGCACTCTGTGGGGTGGCAGAACATGCGTTGATGCAGCTTTTGAATGATGCACCGCACATCTCCCAAATTGCTTTATGTCTGGATCATGATAAGGCGGGAATCCAGGCAAGGGAACGGATAAAGAAAAACCTGTCTGAGCGGGGATACCATATGGTATTCTCGCTTTTTTCAAATCTTAAGGATTGGAATGAGGATCTTCAAGAACTGAAGAAGCCACCGCCGGAATATATGAATAGACAGCAGACAGTTATACAGATGATGTGAGAGGAGGGGAGTAGGATACAGGGAGTCATTATATTTATTTGTATAGGTTTGGGGATGTTCGCTGTAATCGGCAGTCTGGTAATGATATCAAATCATTATACCTTAAACGGAATTAAATCGAGAACGGTAGGAGACGGGCAGTATGGAACTGCACGGTTTGCAACGGAAAAGGAAATACGGGAAACGTATGCACATGTACCATATGAACCGGAACAATGGAGAGCAGGAAAGCATCTACCAAAAGAGCAGGGGCTGGTAGTTGGATGCAAAAAGAAAGGAAATTCCATTTCAGCACTGGTAGACAGTGGAGATATTCACTGTCTCATGATCGGGGCAGCAGGAGTGGGTAAGACCGCAAACTTCTTATACCCCAATATCGAATATGCCTGTGCTTCAGGAATGAGTTTCCTCACCACAGACACGAAGGGCGATCTGTTTCGTAATTATGCAGGTATAGCCAAGGAATATTATGGCTATCGGATTTCCATTCTGGATTTACGAAATCCCACCCGTTCTGATGGCAACAATATCCTGACGCTGGTTAATAAATACATGGATGAGTATTTAAAGAATCCTGAAAATCTGGCAGCAAAGGCAAGAGCAGAGAAGTATGCGAAAATTACAGCTAAAACAATTATCTGCTCTGAAGGGGCTTCTGCCAGCAGTTATGGACAAAATGCTTTTTTCTATGATGCAGCAGAAGGTTTGCTGACTTCTGTGATTCTGTTGATTGCAGAGTATTGCCCGCCAGAGAAACGCCATATCATTTCTGTGTTCAAGCTGATTCAGGATCTTCTGGCGCCATCCCCCGTGAAGAACCGGAGCCTGTTCCAGTTACTTATGGATAAGCTGCCACCTACTCACAAGGCGAAGTGGTTTGCAGGAGCAGCTTTAAATTCTGCGGATCAGGCAATGGCCTCTGTGCTATCCACAACAATGTCCAGATTGAATGCGTTTCTGGATTCTGAGATGGAACAGATCCTGTGCTTTGAGAGTACTTTGGACACGGAAACATTCTGTAG
>CABSEG010000069.1 GCA_902476645.1 uncultured Lachnospiraceae bacterium
CGTCAGGGAGAAGCCCAGCATGATCCATATAAAAAGACCGTAGGCGAATACCACGGGGTGGGAAAGTGTGACGCCCATAGGAACGATGGAAAGAATCAGTATGGCCAGCGTATAGGGCAGATGACGAAGCGACATCAAAAGGGCATTCCTCAAAGTGCCCCACAGGGTATTCTCAAACTTTGCCAGAATGGGGAACACATAGAAAAAAATCATGGCAAGAAAGAGAAAAATAACCAAAAGCGGGTACCTAAGCCAGCTTAAGAGCGTGTCGGAAAAGAGCCGGATGATGGCAAAGTCCGCGCTTAACAAAAGGGCGGCCAGCAAAAGGATTCCCCAGATCAGTGTGCTCTGTCTAAAATTTTGCCGAAAGGATTTTAGAAAACTCCGTACCAGATAGGCCTCTTCCTTTCGGACCATCTTCAGCGTAACATAGTACAGGGCCGTCACAGAGGCCCCAATGGTCACCACAGGAAGACAGCAAGCCAGAAAGGTCAAATTCAAGACAATAAGGTCTGCAACTCTGCCCATGACGGCAAAAAATTTACGATCCATATTGAAAATTTGGTTCATAGCATACTCCTTTGTAAGACGTTGTAGGTATGGATTTATTATAGGAGACCGGTTCCAAAAAAGCAATTGAAACTTCCCTTGTTTACAGAAAAGGCAGTTTCCTGTATAATGGGCTGAGAATAAAAGAAGGAGAGGGCGAAGGAAAATGGATGAGCAAAAGAAAAAGAAGATCAGAAATGGGATTTCCCTGATTTCGATCTTGTTGGTGGCGCTGGTGGCCGTATTTCTGTTTATCTTTATCAAAAATCCGAATATGAACCCCATGCTGTTTTATCTTGTCATCAGCGGGTTTTTGCTGATTTACTGGATCTTACTGGATTTTGGGGAACCGAAGCTTTTGGGACAGTTTGAGGGAATTACCCGGAAGCAAAAAGAGGCTCATATCAAGTATGTCTTGCTGGATCTGGCGGGGTATGTGGGAATTGCCGTATTTATCTTTAGCATCGGCACTTCCGGAAGTCTTTATGGACTGGCAGGGGCTGTGGTTTATATTTTTACCATGACTACCAAAAGAAAATTCAGAGAAATTTTTTTGGGAGGCGACAAGACCACAGAAAAAGCGGATTCCCACGAAAGCGGGGAATAGGATAACAAGGGAGGTCATATACTGTTTTGATACCAGAGACTGAATGTGACCGCCATGAAGCATTGGAAAAGATATCGGAACCTGTTATTTACAGTCTGTATGGGGTGTTTCCTCTGTATGGGACTGTTGGAAGGGCAGGAAGCGGTAAGGGATCAGCCGGTCTGGGAGATTTTGCCGGATCAGACCGGACCGGAGGACGTGCCGCAGTCGGAGAGAGGACCAGAAAGCGAGGAAGATGTAAAACCCAGGGTGGCATTGACCTTTGACGACGGTCCTCATTCTGTTTATACGGAGCGGCTTTTAGACGGATTAAAAGAGCGGGGAGTGAAAGCCACCTTTTTCCTGATTGGGAAAAGCATTACAGGCAAAGAAGAGGTGGTGCGGCGTATGGATGAGGAAGGGCATCTGATCGGAAACCATACTTATGACCATGTAAAATTGACAGCCATGAGTGATGAGGAGGCCTGTGAGCAGCTTACCAAGACTAGCGAGGCAGCAAAAGCGGTTACGGGCAAGGATACCGAGTATGTGCGCCCCCCGTTTGGTGAGTGGAACAGCCGCTTGGAGTGCGATATTCCCATGTTTCCGGTGCTTTGGAGCGTAGATCCTTTGGACTGGACTACAAAAAACGTGGACCAGGTGGTGGACCGGGTGGTCAGCAATATCGAGGAAAACGACATCATCCTGCTTCATGACATCTTTGCCTCCTCTGTGGAAGCTGCCCTGCGGATTGTGGATATCCTGCAGGAGCAGGGGTATGAGTTTGTTACTGTAGATGAGTTGATTTTAGAGTAAAAAAAGAAGGTACGGATATGGATTTATTTGATTATATGCGAGATCAAACCATGGAAAAGGAAGCGCCCCTGGCCTCCAGGCTTCGTCCTAAAACACTGGAAGAAGTGGTAGGGCAGCAACACATCCTGGGTAAGGAGAAACTGCTATATAGGGCCATCCGGGCGGATAAGCTGGGATCTGTGATTTTTTACGGCCCTCCCGGCACCGGAAAGACCACATTAGCCAAGGTGATCGCCAATACCACCAGCTCCAGGTTTTGTCAGATCAATGCCACGGTAGCGGGGAAAAAGGATATGGAAGAGGTGGTTCAAAAGGCGAAAGAATATCTGGGCATGTATGGCAGGCGTACGATTTTGTTTGTGGATGAGATCCATCGGTTTCATAAGGGACAGCAGGACTATTTATTGCCGTTTGTAGAGGAAGGGACCCTGACTCTGATTGGGGCCACCACGGAAAATCCTTACTTTGAAGTGAATGGGGCATTGCTCTCCAGATCCATTGTCTTTGAACTGAAACCCCTTGGCAAAGAGGATATCAAGGTTTTGATTCAGAGGGCTGTATATGACAAAGAACGGGGAATGGGAGCTTACGATGCCGTAATTGAAGAGGATGCGGCAGATTTTTTGGCGGATGTGTCAGGGGGTGATGCCAGGGCGGCGCTAAATGCTATCGAGCTTGGGGTTTTGACTACAGAGCGCAGCCAGGACGGAAAGATTCATCTGACACTGGAAGTGGCTTCAGAGTGCATTCAGAAGAGGGTGGTGCGCTATGATAAGATGGGAGACAGCCATTATGATACGGTCTCTGCCTTTATTAAGAGCATGAGAGGATCGGATCCGGATGCGGCCATCTACTATCTGGCCCGGATGCTGTATGCCGGGGAGAGTGTCACCTTCCTTGCCAGAAGAATCTTGATTTGCGCCTCAGAGGATGTGGGCAATGCGGATCCGAGAGCGCTTACCGTGGCTGTTTCAGCCGCTCAGGCTGTGGAGCGGGTGGGAATGCCGGAAGCTCAGCTGATTCTGGCACAGGCAGTTCTTTACATTGCCACGGCGCCCAAGAGCAATTCGGCCACAAATGCTATCTTTTCTGCCATGGAAGCGGTAAAAAGCTCCAGGGCCACCGTTCCCGGACATTTGCAGGATTCCCACTATAAAGGGGCTTCCAGGCTGGGACACGGTCAGGGCTACGAATACGCGCATGACTGCCCGAAGCATTTTTCCAGACAGCAGTATCTGCCGGACGAGTTAAAAGGCCAACGGTTTTATGAGCCTGGCGAACAGGGCTATGAAAAAGAAATCGCAGCCTATTTAAAGTGGCTGCGAGATTAAATCCTTAAGGGTGCATCAATGTTTTCATCAGATAGGCGTATACCTCCTGGCATCGGTCGTTCCAGTGGTTACAGATGGATATGGCCTGTTCCTTTAAAGGAACGGTCAAGGTGAGGTCGACTAAGTCGGCCTCTTTTTCTTTTACGATACAGTGGACGGCATATTCCCCGGAATCCGTTTTGTAATAATCTGCAAGCACCGAAACTTCATTGCGAAGTTCCAGCTTGTGGGCCTTCAGATACGAATCAATGTCGGAACGGATGGCCTTTGGAATCTTGTTCTGAAAAAAGGTAAGCGTTTTTTTCCCTTCCTCTGTAATCGTATACTGAGTGGTATTTTTCAGGCTTTCCGTGTGTACCAGATCAGAATCCGACAATTCAGAGAGCGCCTGTTGGAGGGTAAAATATGTGGTATAGCCCTGATCCAGGATGAAGCTGGTGATCTGGCCGCTGGTCAGCGGAAAAGAGACCTTCGTAAGCATATATAAGACGATCAATTTATACAGCGTCAAGGGTTCGGTCATAAGAGATTCCTCCTTTATAAAGGCGTCCCTGCCAGGTCTGCCTTACCTTCATTTCGTGGTGAATATGATTTAATACCGTTGTTTTCTTCTGACTCCATAGGGGGGCGATAAGCAGATCTTTCGGACCATCTCCTGTCAGACGGTGGATCGTGATGTTGGGAGAAAGATGTTCCAGGCAGGCAATCACCAGCTCTACGTATTCTTCCAGGGTCAGCACCGGGAATGGAGAGGCAGCATAGAGATCGGCCAAATCCGTTCCACGTAGAATATGAAGAAGCTGTAGCTTAATACCCTGGATGCCACAGCTATTTAGATACTCCATGGTTTTTAAAATATCAGCCTTTGACTCTCCGGGAAGTCCCAGAATCGTGTGTACGACAACTTCCAGGTTCCTGCTTTTTAGTTCCCGTACGGCCTGATCAAAGCAGGGCAGATCATATCCTCTGCGAATCAGGCGTGCCGTATGAGGGTGAATGGTCTGAAGTCCAAGCTCTACGGTAACGGGCTTTTTGAGATTTAGCTCCCCCAGAAGATCCAGCACGTCCCCGGGAAGGCAGTCCGGCCTGGTGCCGACGGAAAGGCCTACAATATCCGGGTGGGAGAGGGCTTGGGTAAAGAGCAATCTTAATGTGTCCACGGGGGCGTAAGTGTTGGTATAAGCCTGAAAATAGGCCAGAAAGCGTCTGGCCGGAAACTTTCTTAACAATCCCTGTTTCTGCGCTTCAATCTGCTCCCGGACGGACAGGGTGGCGTCTCCGGCAAAGTCCCCGGAACCCCCCTCACTGCAAAAAATGCATCCCCGGGTACCCAAGGTTCCGTCCCGATTAGGGCAGGTCATACCACCATTCAGGGAGACTTTATAGATTTTTTCCCCATACCGCTGCCTCAGGTGATAATCCAGGGAGCGATATGGCTTTTCCCCCCACATTCTGCGCACGGTTGTCTGCCCTCCAGGGCAATTTTGAGATGCCAAGCTTCTTTCCCCCCTTCTTATTATTTTTCGTTTCCTGCCTATCATATCATTTTGAATAAAATATTTCAACTTCCGGAACAGAAAAGCGCCAGGGATGGAAAAGGCGGTTTTCTTTTGGCAATACTGATGATATAATCAAGGAAATGATAAAGAGAAAACAGGGAACACTGTCTGAGACGGCATAAGGACAGGCTGAAAGGAGGCAAGAGGATTGAAGCTTAGTAAAAAAGAGCAGGAAGGTTTGGTAATGGGAATCCAGCTTGTAATTGCGGCGGGGGCGCTGATTATGAGCGTTCGAGGCAATACAAAAGCAGCCTCAAAGCATATGAAAAAGGTTTTGGAGAGAGATGCCAAACGATTAGAAAAGCTGCACAGAATCCAGTACCGGATGGAAAAACGCGACCTAAAGCGAAAGTACAGACGGGGAGTGCAGAGAAATAAATTGATACCGAACAGGTGATATGATAGAATGAAATGCAAGGAGAAAAAACAATGCCAGAAAGGAAGTTAGGATGAGTATACTGATTAAAAAAGGAAGAGTGATTGATCCGGATACGAAGACGGACGAAATCCTGGACTTGTTCATTGAAGGCGACAAGATTGCGGCAGTGGGAAAAGAGTTGAAAGCTCAGGCAGATACCGTGTTGGAGGCAGAAGGATGCTATGTAATGCCCGGGTTGATCGATCTGCATGTTCATCTGAGAGATCCCGGCCTGACGTATAAAGAAACGGTGGAGAGCGGGGCCAGGGCGGCTGCCCATGGAGGATTTACCACGATTCTGGCCATGCCCAACACAAAACCTGTGACAGACGACCGGTTAAACGTGCGTTATGTTCACAATAAGGCAAAGATGACTGCGCCCATCCGAGTATTGCAGGTGGGAGCCGTCACAAAAGGTCAGCTTGGCAAAGAACTGGCAGACATCAGGGGAATGGCCCGGGAAGGCTCTCCCGCTATCAGTGAGGATGGGAAGTCTGTGATGGATTCCGGGATTTACAGACAGGCCATGAACATTGCGAAGGAGTGTAACATTCCGGTGCTGGCCCATTGCGAAGATATTCATCTGGTGGAGGGGGGAGTCGTAAATGCAGATTCGAAGATGAAGGCCCTGGGCTTAAAGGGAATTTCCAATGCAGTGGAGGATATTATTGTGGCCAGGGATATTCTGTTGGCAAAGGAGACGGGAGTAAAGCTGCATCTGTGCCACTGCTCTACCAGGGACAGCGTGCGCATGGTGAAGGCGGCAAAGGAAGAGGGCATAGACGTAACAGCGGAAGTTTGCCCCCATCACTTTACCTTATCCACAGATGATATTGTGGATAAGGATCCCAATTACAAGATGAATCCACCCCTTCGGACCAGGGAAGATGTGGAGGCTTTGCGTCAGGGGTTGAAAGAGGATATTATGGATGTGATCGCAACAGACCATGCGCCCCATTCGGCTGAAGAAAAGCAGAAACCCATAGAGAAAGCGCCTTTTGGAATTGTAGGGTTGGAGACGGCGGTGGCATTGACCGTGACGGAGCTTGTGGACACCGGAATTTTGACTCCCATGCAGATGGCCGAAAAGATGAGCTATAACCCGGCCAGGATCATTGGCCTGGACAGAGGCTCCCTGGCGGTGGGCAAGGTGGCGGATGTGGTGGTTCTGGATCCCAACGAGACCTATACCATTGATGCGTCCACTTTTGAATCCAAGGGAAGAAATACGCCGTTTCATGGAAGAAAGGTTAAGGGAAAGGTAAAAGCTACCATTTTTAACGGGCAGATCGTATATCAGGATGAAAGATAGGAAAAAGGGAGGATACGCTATGATTCAGAAATTAATCCGTAACATTCAAAGAACTCACGCACCCATTGTGGTGGGCTTGGATCCTATGATGAACTATATTCCGCAACACATTCAGAAAAAAGCTTTTGAGGAATACGGAGAAACCCTGGAGGGAGCCGCTCAGGCAATCTGGTTGTATAATAAGGAGATTGTGGATCACACCTATGATCTGATTCCGGCGGTGAAGCCTCAGATCGCCATGTATGAGCAGTTTGGCATTGAAGGCTTAAAGGCTTTTCAGAAGACGGTGGACTACTGTAAGCAAAAGGGGCTGGTGGTGATCGGAGATGTGAAAAGAGGGGATATCGGTTCTACCTCCGCCGCTTATGCGGTGGGCCATCTGGGAAAGGTCCAGGTGGGAAGTGAAACATACCCGGCTTTTAATGAAGATTTTGTGACCGTAAATCCATACCTTGGCTCAGACGGAGTAAAGCCTTTTATCGATGTGTGCAGGGAAGAAAAGAAGGGGCTGTTTATCCTGGTGAAGACTTCCAACCCATCCAGCGGAGAATTTCAGGATCAGCTGATCAATGGAAGGCCTCTCTACGAGCTGGTAGGTGAGAAGGTAGCCCAGTGGGGAGAAGCGTGTATGGGGGATACCTACAGCTATGTGGGAGCCGTAGTGGGAGCCACCTACCCGGAGATGGGGAAAGTACTTCGAAAGATCATGCCCAAGGCCTATATTCTGGTGCCGGGGTACGGCGCCCAGGGAGGAAAGGGAGCCGACCTGGTACATTTTTTCAATGAGGACGGCCTAGGAGCCATTGTCAATTCTTCCCGCGGAATCATAGCCGCCTATAAACAGGAGAAATACGCGAAATTCGGGGCAGAGCATTTCGCGGAAGCTTCCAGGGCCGCAGTAGAGGATATGATTGAAGACATTGACGGCGCGCTGCAAAATCGATAAGAGTAGAAAGAGGTACAGGAAAAGCGATGAAAAAAACAGAAAAGGTGAGGGCAAATATTCTTTCACAGGAACGAATTGCATCGGACGTATACAGTATGTGGCTGGAAGTGGGCCGGATGGCTGCGGAGGCCGCGCCTGGACAGTTTGTATCCGTGTACTGTGAAGACAAGAGCAGACTGCTTCCAAGACCCATCAGCATCTGCGAAATTGACCGGGAAAGACTGGCGATTCGTCTGGTCTACCGCGTGGTGGGAAAGGGGACAGAAGAGTTTGCGGGCAAGACGGCCGGATGTCAACTGGATGTTATGGGGCCTTTGGGCAATGGATTTCCTCTGGAAAGAGGAAAAGGGAAAAAGGTCTTTTTGATTGGCGGAGGCATCGGTATTCCCCCCATGCTTCAACTGGCAAAGGAACTGGACGCGGAAAAGCAGATTGTGGCGGGCTATAGGGATGAACTTTTTTTGACAGAAGATTTGAAGAACTGCGGGGAACTGTTCCTTGCTACCGAGGATGGAAGCGCCGGAGTAAAGGGGAATGTGCTGGATGCCATTGCAAAGTCCGGAATTACCGCAGACGTGATTTATGCTTGTGGGCCCACGCCTATGCTGAGGGCGTTAAAAACCTATGCTGGGGAGAACCGGATTGAGTGCTGGCTGTCTCTGGAGGAGCGGATGGCCTGTGGTATCGGCGCCTGTCTGGCTTGCGTCTGCAGATCAAAAGAAGTGGACGAGCACTCTCATGTACACAATAAGCGGATCTGTAAGGACGGGCCCGTATTCCTGGCGACGGAGGTGGAGCTATGATAAATACCAGCGTAAACATTGCGGGAGTAACCTTAAAAAATCCGGTGATGACGGCATCCGGTACCTTTGGTTCCGGCGCCGAGTATGGGGAATTTGTGGATTTAAACCGTTTGGGAGCCGTGGTGACCAAGGGGGTAGCCAATGTACCCTGGCCCGGCAATCCCACACCCAGGATTGCGGAAACCTATGGAGGAATGCTCAATGCCATCGGTCTCCAGAATCCGGGGGTGGATGTATTTATCGAGAGAGATCTCCCATTTCTGCGTCAATTTGACACAAAAATCATCGTGAATGTCTGCGGAAAATGTGAAAGCGATTATTGCGAGGTGGTGGAACGGCTGGGGGAGGAGCCTGTGGATCTGCTGGAGATCAATATCTCCTGCCCCAACGTAAAAGAGGGAGGCATTGCTTTTGGCCAGGACCCAAAGGCTGTGGAAGCGATCACCAGAAGTATTAAGGCTGTGGCAAAGCAGCCGGTGATTATGAAGCTAAGCCCGAACGTAACGGACATTGCAGAGATGGCGAGGGCCGCGGAAGCGGGAGGGGCGGACGCCCTTTCCTTGATTAATACCCTGACCGGGATGAAGATTGATATCCAGAGACAAACCTTTGCGCTGGCAAATAAGACCGGAGGACTTTCCGGACCTGCCGTGAAGCCTGTGGCCGTGCGTATGGTCTATCAGGTGGCCCAGGCAGTAAAATTGCCCATTGTCGGTATGGGAGGGATCGCCACCGCTGAGGACGCTCTGGAATTTATTCTGGCGGGAGCCACAGGGGTTTCCGTGGGAACGGCTAACTTCTATCAGCCCACGGCCACCGCTCAGATAATAGAAGGAATAGAGGCCTACATGGAGAAAAAAGGTGTGGAGGATATCCGATGTTTGATCGGAGCGGTGCGATAGAAGGTATTATGCCACCGGACAAGAATAGTAAAATTCAGAGCTTGAAAAAGCAGATAGATGCGGAGGATTTTAGAGATATGGAACAGTATAAGCAGGAATTTATCCATTTTATGGTGGAGAGCCAGGTGCTGAAGTTTGGAGAATTTACGTTAAAGAGCGGGAGAAAGTCTCCGTTTTTTATGAACGCGGGAGCTTATGTGACGGGGTCCCAGCTTCGCAGGCTGGGGCAGTATTATGCAAAGGCAATTCATGATCATTACGGGTTGGATTTTGATGTGTTGTTTGGGCCTGCCTACAAGGGCATCCCTCTCAGCGTGGCTACTGCAATGGCTATCAGTGAATTATATGGAAAAGAGATCCGCTATTGCTCCAACCGAAAGGAGATCAAGGACCACGGGGATACCGGAATCCTTCTGGGAAGTAAGATGAAGGATGGAGACCGGGTAGTGATCATTGAAGATGTGACGACTTCTGGAAAATCGATCGAGGAAACGTTCCCTATTATCCAGGCCCAGGGAGACGTGGAAATCAAGGGACTGATTGTTTCTTTAAACAGAATGGAGAGAGGGCAGGGTGAGAAGAGTGCCCTTGAGGAAATACAGGAGAAATATGGATTTGAAGCCAATGCCATTGTGACCATGGCAGAGGTGGTGGAGCATCTTTATAACAGAGAATGTCAGGGCCAAATTGTAATTGACGATGGGATCAAAGCGGCTATTGACGCATATTATGAGCAGTATGGTGCAAAATAGAAATTTGAGCAGGAAAAGGGGCTTTATGTTCCGATAAAGGAGGATTTGCCATGAACGAAAAGGTATACAGGATCATGAGCGGTGCGGGGGCATCTAACATAGCAGTAGGGATTATTGTGATGGCGACTGGAATCGTATCAGGGATTTTGATGATTATACAGGGGGCAAGACTCCTAAAATCAAAAAAGAATGTACTACTGTAGGTTTGAGGAGGAGTCGTGAAGATTCAAACTGCGAAGAGAATCAGAAGAGTGAGCAGTCTGCTATTTGCAGTCTACCTGGTGCTTCTGTTCTACGTACTGTTTTTTTCAGAGGGCTATGGGAGAACTCTGGAGGAGAGAAGCTATTCTTACAATCTGGTCCCGTTTCAGGAAATTAAAAGGTTCTGGATGTACCGGGAGCAGGTTGGCTTTCGGGCCATGTTTTTGAACATCTACGGAAATGTGATCTGCTTCCTTCCATTTGGGGCCATTCTTCCGGTCTTGTATCGGAGGTGCAGATACCTGTTGGTTTTGACACTTTTGAGTTTTGAATTCAGCCTTCTGGTTGAAACGGTACAGCTGATTACAAAAGTGGGGTCCTTTGATGTGGACGACCTGTTGCTGAATACTCTGGGAGGAATACTGGGGTACCTGATTTTTAAGTTTTGTAATTACTGGAGGAAAAAGCTATATGGCTAAAAAGCGAATGTACTCATTTGCAGAAAAAAAACAGTCTAAGAGAGGCATTACTTCCACGGTACTTGGAATCCTGGCTCTTGTGATTTTGCTTGTCTTGGTCTACCTTGCTTTTGCAGCTGCGGGAGAAGGGGGAATGTACCTTGGCTCCATCGGGTTATTATCTATTGTGCTGGCAGTAGCGGGAATTTCTTACGGGCTGTGGAGTTTTCGGGAAAAGAATGTGCATTACACCTTTTCTCAGATTGGCTCCATTTTAAATGGTTGTGTGCTGGCAGCCTGGATTCTTATGGTATTGATTGGAATTTAACGGGGGAATAAGCAGGGATGGACAGATTGGAAAGACAGATGAAATTTATCCTGGAATTGGATAAATTAAAAAACGTAACCCGACAGAGTTATATTGCGGATGGAAGCAGGAAAGAAAATGACACGGAACATTCCTGGTCCCTGGCAATGATGTGCCTGATTTTGCAGGAATATGCCAACGAAAGCATTGACGCGTTAAAAACCATGGCTATGGTGTTGATCCACGATATTGTGGAGATTGACGCGGGAGACACGTATGCCTATGACCAGGAAGGCAATCGGACAAAGAGAGCCAGGGAGGTTGCCGCAGCAGACCGGATTTTCGGGCTGCTTCCGGAGGATCAGGCGATGTGGATGCGACAGCTGTGGGAGGAGTTTGAACAGGGAGAGACTCCGGAAGCGCGCTTTGCACGGACTTTGGACAAGGTGCAGCCGGTGATGTTAAATGATGTTACCGGAGGCAAAGCCTGGAGAGAACATCAGGTAAGAGAATCTCAGATCATGGGCCGGAATGTCAATACGCATCTTGGGTCAGAACGGATCTGGGAGTATTGCAGAGAACTCATTGAGAAAAATTTAGACAATGGAAATATCAGGAAGGGAGAATAGAAATCAATGCAGGAAGAACAGGAGCTGCTTGAGGAGCGCTATGCGCTATCTGTAGAGCGGATCGCACAGATAGAGGAACAGCCAGAGGTACCGGAGCCATTCTGCGATTATTTTGCCAGAACGGCTTCTTTTCTTATGCAAATGCATCGCCTTTTGGAGCAAGTAGAAAAGGGAAGGCTGGAGGAATATCGTTTAGAACAGTGGCAGGAGCTCAATCACAGCCTGTATGAGGATATTCTGCCGGAGCAATATAAGGAAAGTTATGCAAATCCAGACTATGCGGTAGACAGATTGGGGGAGATTCACGGAAGAATTCTGTGCTTTCTTTATGCAGAGCTTCGGGGGATGATTGTCTTCGCTTTTGAGAGAAGATTGCCGGATATTACGATTTTAAACGAACTGTTTATTGAGATATATAATTGCTTTGAACAGGAAGAGCTTCCCACTTACCGGCAGCTTCAGCAGATTTTATATTGGTTTGTCAGCGATTACAGCGACTGTACGGTGACCTATCGGATTCGGGAAGCAGTGGACCCGGATCTGGACTTTGCCGTTCGGATTGTTATGGATTCAGACCTGACGGATTTAAGATACCTGTATCGTTATGGAGAATATGTGACGGAAAATGAACTGGAGACAGCAAGGTATCTGAATAGTTTGCCCCAGGAGAAAATCGATCAGATGGCTTCTACCTATACGGAAGGGTATCGAATGGGATTTGTGCTGGGAAATAAGGATCTATCCGCAAAAAAGACGGTAAATATCCGCTTTACGCTGGGATTTGAGCGCATGATCCGGGCCGCTGTGCAGCAATTTGAGAAGATGGGACTTCGCCCGGTGATTTATCGGGCTGCCGTAAATAGCATCAACAAAAAGCAACAGCATCGGATCGGATATTTTGGCGCTATCCCCAATCCGCAGTTTGACTATGATCATAGGGCCGATGCCGCTGTCTATCTGGACAAAGCTTTTGTGGAGCGAAAGCTGGGCGTTTTACGGACTGCCTACGAACAGTATCGGCAGTTGGCGGCGGAACATGCAGGGCCCGCTTGTGTGGAGATTTTTGGGGAAACGCCCTTTATACCTAAGAACAAAGAGTCTGCTTACCGGTTGTCTCAGAAACAGCAGAAGTTGTCGGTTTTGTACGATAACGAGGCTGGGCAGATTGCAAACGCCTATATTCCGGGGGAAGAGCGCAGTTTTACGATTATCGCTTTTCCCATTCCCCAGATTGGTCCCAAGTTTCGTGAGATTTTTCAGGAAGTGATTCGGATCAATACGCTGGATTCCAGGGTTTACCGGGAGATTCAACAGAGAATAATTGACACATTGGATAGCGGCGACGCAGTGCATATTCAGGGAAAAGGCGGAAATCGGACGGACCTGACGGTGCGTCTGCATTCCCTGAAAGATCCCGGTAAACAGACGAATTTTGAAAACTGTGTTGCGGATGTGAATATTCCCGTGGGAGAAGTGTTCACCTCCCCGGTATTAAAGGGGACACAGGGCGTATTGGAGGTTTCAGAGGTCTATTTAAATGGACTGCGCTATGAAAACCTGCATTTAGAGTTTCAGGATGGCATGATAACCTCCTATACCTGCTCAAACTTTTCCTCAGAAGAAGAGAATCGGCGGTATCTTCTGGAGAATGTGCTGTATCACCACGAAACCCTGCCCATGGGAGAGTTCGCCATTGGAACAAATACCACAGCCTATGCGGTGGCGAGAAAATATCACATTCAGGATAAGCTGCCCATCCTGATTGCGGAAAAGATGGGCCCACATTTTGCGGTGGGAGACACCTGCTACAGCTGGGCAGAGGATACGCCGGTCTACAATCCGGACGGGAAGGAGATTATCGCCAGAGATAATGAAGTCTCCATTCGCAGAAAAGAGGATGTAAGCCAGGCGTATCTGGGGTGTCATACGGATATAACAATCCCCTATCAGGAGCTGGGGCATATTCGGGTGCACCGGGAAGACGGAACCTGGATTTCCATTATAGAAGATGGTAAATTTGTTTTAGATGGAACAAAAGAGCTGAATCAGCCCCTTCTGGAAACCATTGACTGAATTTGAAATAAGGAAACGATCTTTCAGAAGCGTCTATTATAAAAAGTAAGAGGACATGTCACGCGTCATGTCCTCTTTACTCTTACATATCGAAAAACCAGTCTTTTTCTTTTTTCTTCTTTTTCTTTGGAGGTCTGGGTGCGTCAGGCCCCTCCGGTATCCATTCCTCCTCCGGTGGCTGTACGCTAAAGTTGGGATCCTCATAAGGATAAGGCCCACCGGACTGATAGTTTGGATTCACGTAGGGATCGTCGCTAAACGGCATATCCTGGTCGCTGTAATTCTGACCGGAAGGAGGGTAAGACGAATGCCCCGGATAGGGTTGTCCCTGGGGATAAACAGGTCCGTTCGGATAAGGTGGTTGACCCTGGTATGCCCCCGGCTCCTGCCAGGCGCCGTCCTGTCTATGAGGAGAATTTCCCGGATAAGGCTGCCCCTGTGGAGGATAGGTACCCGGATTCTGATAAGGCTGCCATCCCGGATGGGGACCAGGGTAAGGGGGATTCTGACGGGGATCTGCCTGGTAAGGCGGTACATGGTAGACAGGTCCCTCCTGATAGGTAACATGTTTGTTTTTGACCTTTGGACGCTTTCCAGACATCTGTTTGCTGTTTTTTTGCTTTATTTGCTTTACCTTTTTTTTCTTAGGACGGAAAATGGTTTTTCGGCCGGTCCAGCCAATGATCCGAACCACCACGATGCCGAAGAAGATACCGATACTGTCAATGGCCACATCTTTAAGCGCCGGTGATCTGCCGGATACAAAGGATTGGTGATACTCGTCTGCGCAGGCAAAGCCCACACAGATCAGGCCGGCTGTAAGCATCAGCAGAATGCCGTGCATACCGTATACATATAAAGGAAAGGCAACGGCGACAGCCAAGGCAAAATATTCCGCCATATGAGCCAGCTTTCTGGTGATAAAGTTGATGCGGTTTGCCCAGTCCTCAATCTGCCATTGATCCAAATTGGCATCAAAGAGATAATCCCCGGCCTCGACAATTTTACAGCTGACCTGAAAGCTCAGCTGAGAAGAAACGTCTCCGGTCTGCCCGGAGAAGGAAAAGATCATATACATAAGCAGCAAGGCGGGAATAAAGGATAATGGTTTTAAAAGTGTTCTCATGCTGATCACAACCTCCGGTTTTTGCCTATCATACCACTGTTGAGCGGTCTTGTCCAGTAAGAGAAGAAAAAAGGAGAAAAACCGCCAGAAAAGTCCTTGACATCCCAAATTTAGAACAGTATAATAGCTTAGTGTGCGTGTAAATATAGGAAACATTTACCGCCACGGTGTTTGAATAATTACAGCAACCACGACCTCTGCTTTGCAGGGGAATATTACAGGAGGTGAAAGGAATGCCAACATTTAACCAGTTAGTAAGAAAAGGCCGTCAGACTTCCGAGAAAAAGTCTACCGCGCCTGCACTTCAGAAAGGATTCAACTCTCTGAAGAAGAGAAGCACAGATGTTTCTGCACCACAGAAGAGAGGTGTTTGTACAGCTGTTAAGACTGCTACGCCGAAGAAGCCGAACTCTGCCCTTCGTAAGATTGCCAGAGTACGTCTTTCTAACGGAATCGAGGTAACCAGCTATATTCCCGGAGAAGGTCATAACCTTCAGGAGCACAGCGTGGTGCTGATCCGCGGCGGAAGGGTTAAGGACTTACCAGGTACCAGATACCATATCATTCGCGGTACCC
>CABSEG010000070.1 GCA_902476645.1 uncultured Lachnospiraceae bacterium
AAATAGCAGCGGTCGGCGGCTCCTCCTGTCTGTAAAGATAGTTGATATATTCCCGTACACCGTATTTCTGGATTCCGGACTCATAGCAGCCTACAAATGCAGCGCTCTCCCCTGCATATGCATAGGAGGCAGCCAGATGTGTCAGGATATAACGCACATCTTCATTGTACTGTTTTAAATACGTTCCTGTCAGATCTCCCGGTCCACCGTATCCATAGTAAAGGACCTTCTGCAAGTTCAGATTAGACTCATAAATATTTGCCACGTAATCTGCTGACGGCGGTGAAGACTTGTTTGATTCAATACAATATGCGATCTTCCCATTGACTGTAAAACGGCAGGTCAGATAACTTCCGAGATCGCTGGGATAATAAAGAGTCTCCCCTTTTTCAAGACTCACATTTTCGCTTGCCGCTCTTGTAGTCGCTGCCGCATATGGTACAACTGCAAGGAATACGCCGTCATCCATCATGGTTTCAATCTCTTCTGCAGCTTCGGGGTCAGCCTCACCATCCTCCCCGGAGCCTTCATCTTCCGTATCATTCTGGCCGCCCTGGTCCTGCTGGCTCTGTGTTTCCGGTTCTGCAGCATTGACAATGATCCTGCGGATGACCTGATAAGACGGGTGACCGCTTACCGGCTCCACACAATACACCGCATGATAAGTACCGGCAACGCTTGTATCAAATTTCTGCCCATTATCATCAACGGCTTCCTTAAAAGATACTTTGACTTTGGATTCATCAAAGGTAACACCGGATAGATTCTTTGCAGGATCAAAGGTATCTCCAACCGTCAGGTTTACCTCTTCCGCCGTCACGATCTCATCTGCGTCCAATGCGTCCAGAACTTCTGCAAGCTCAGGAAGTTCCTCTTCTGTGCTTGCCGCCTCAATCGTGCCCTCCTGCACGGTTGTCTCTGCAGAAGTATTGTCCGTTTCCGTTGCAGATACGGTCACAGCAGCATTAAATAATGTAGAACAGCCTATCAGCAGCGCCATAGCGCCCGCAATAAATCGGTTTTTGATTTTCACTATGCTTTTTGCTCCTTTTCATTTTTTAGTCAAAAAAAGCAGGCCTTCACACAAGCCTGCTTATCGTTATCCACAACCGCAGCCATACATAAAAACCCAGTCATGGATTCTATATTCAGTTTTTATGTATGACACTGGATGCGGGCGATCCCTGATCCAATGCATATACGATAGTTTCCTTTCTTATAAACTGCTCCCTGCATGGAAGATCACCAGAACCATCTGTACTACCAGCAGGAATAAACTAAGCACTAATCTTACTGTCAAACATAACAATTTTGCAACCAATAAAAGAATCGATACAAAGAAAGATAAAATTCTCTTTAAAACTGCCATATCTGCTTCCTCCTTAATCGTCTCCAAATTCATAGAATTGAGCGAACTGTAAATCTTTTTTAGTATCGTTCTCTTCATCCATTTTCTCACTAGAAGGGTTCTTTTCGAGAGCTGCAGGAGGAAGATCCTGCAGTGCTTCTCTTACGGATTTCTTCACAAGATCAGCTATCTGGCTGGTCAGTTCTCCAAAGACCGCATTCCTGATCACTTCTATAAGCGGTCCATTCTTCTCTTGAAAATAACGGTTCACATCTTCCGTCCGTTTCTCTTCCTCTTCCTGTTTTAAGTACTTACTGAAATAGACTACTGCTTCCGCAATAAAATCATCTTTTGTCCGAAAGATATCAGAATTATAATCCTTCAGATAGCGGTATGCCTGTGCATGGACCGGACGGTTTTTATACAGTCTCAGGGAAGTCGTATACTTCTTCTCATTATCCATACCTTCTCACATCCTCTCATGCAGTTCTTTCATTCTGTATCTTCCTTCTTGCCCTCATAATGCTTTTGACAGCTTCTTCACATCCCTTTGCATTGGCGCATACATCCGTCACAAACTTTACATTCCGATCCTTGTTATTCCCAAAGTGCTGGATGATTGAAGCGCCTCCGCCCATAAAAACCATGTTCGTGAGATCCAGATTATAATTATTGGACTGGATGATATCATAAATCTCTGAAGAATACTCTCTCAAGCACTTCGTGATCTCTATCCGGTACTTATCTGGACACTCATAGTCTCCATACCGCATAAAAGACTCGATAAAGAACGGGGGAACACTGGTCCCGAGCCTCGCCACCATTTCTTCATTTACACGGTTAATACAATATAATGCAGCCTTATCGGATATCGCATAATTTCCGTCCGGCATACCATCCACAAAACCGACCAGATCCACTGTACCCCCTCCGATATCAATCAGGAGGCAGAATCCAGAATTGTCCTTTATAAGCGTGTGAATGACGACATGGCCCTGCATAAAGACATAAACATTTTCCAGTGTAACATGATAGTGGATTCCCTCAAATTTAAAGTGCAGTTCCTTTGTCTTTGACAAATATTTCTTAAACCCGTCCTTCTGCTGCTGAAACCGTCTGGGCGGAAGCGCTGTGCCAAGCATTACTTTTGAGCTTGTAAGTTTTCTGAATTTTAATTCTTTTGCCAGTGCCGCAAGGGTAAGCAGGTAATAATCATCATTATCTGTCTTATCTACACGCTCCATTACCGGGACCTGTCCGCCAACATAATATATTTTATTCTGATATTCCAGAATATTTTCCAGACTATCTGGACGTGTCTGAAGCGGCTGTATTGCCGCTGAAAAAACGGAACTTGCTGTTTTCATATTACGATTCCCATGGTCGATTCCAATGATTTCTGTATTATTCAACATATCTTACCTCCTGGATTCCTGATCCTACTCTCTATCTCTTTGGTGTTTTCTTTTCCGGCTGTCTTATTTCCGAAGTCCGGCTCCTTCTCTCCGGCAGAAGCTCCATTTCTTCAAAAAGAACGGACATCTGCTGTTTTGTCAGTTCAAAAGACATATCGTATGGCATGAAAAGTGAAATCATAACTGCGTCTACATTCTTCCTGCCCTTCTGGTCCTCATGGTAAATCGTTGTTTCTGCTCCCCATGCGCCGTCGCAAGCTGTATAGAAGTTCTGCATTCTGCTATCATTAACACTCACTTTATACTTTGCTGTATCTACATAGATCGGCTTACTATCGAGTTTCTGTGTCTCATACCGGCAATTTGCCATATAGAGTTCAATATCTTTCTCCGGGGCAAAACATATATAGACATTCGTCATCTTCATTCCGCCCTCTTCCATCTCTTCAATATTCAACCTTGTAGAAAAACGTTCCTCCGGCCGATAGTCTACAACCAGTTTTTTCAGCCGTTCTCCTGTTTCTGTCTCAAAATACCACGGATCACCAATCACGATATGTTCCGGGCGTTTTATGCTGTATTCTTCTGCGCTCACTGTGCACTCTCCTTAATCAATTCATCAATATTCTTCTGGAATAATCTCTGCAAACGTATCACTACATGAACATTCGGCTTTTGCTCCCCGTATTCAATCCTCTGATAAGTCCGTAAGCTGATCCCTAACTTCTCTGCCAGCGCTAGCTGAGTTAATCCTTGTGATCTTCTCAGCTCCCTTAGTTCTGTTACTCCAAGTCACCCCCTTATGCTTTGGGGATTAGCGGAATGATAAGCAAACAGATTCGTATAGTAGCTTGATGTAGTCATTACCGCATTGTAAAGGGCGGTTACAATTACTGCCCGTATATTATTTGCCTTGCTCCCACAGGTCTTCAAAGAATCCATCACAAACTCAACCGCAGGCTTTTCGATCTTTCTGTAGATTCCCTTTACAATCTGTGCAGGTTTATCCTCCCGGTTGATCCGGATCGTCTTAGCTGTAGAAGTCAGGACATCAACTGCTATCGAAACGATCTCCTCCAGGATCCTCCTGTCAAATGGTCTGTCTATCCAGATCGCATCATAATCGATCTGTTCTTTGAACATCTTCTCTACTGCCTGATAGGATAGGATTGGACTGGTATAATCTATGATGTTATTCTCTTGGGTAATCTCTGTATTTGTCCCACTATAAAAAGTATGACCATTGGATTTTAAATGGGGGAGATCCGTACTTTCAGCGGATACAGCTCTCTCTTTTAAAAGGGAGACCCTCTCTCTTTTAAAAGGGGGAGCCCCCTCCCCGCAGGTGCCATACTCTCTCTTTTTGTCAACATTTCGTGGCATATCACTATTTTGCTTCACTTCCCACCCACTTTCAGAAGAGGGAGGATCCTTGCAGCTGTCCTCTGGATATGTGAGCTGCCACAGTCTGTTGACAATAAGCTCTAAAAACAACACATTGTTGACTACCAGCCCATTCATATTTACGGTACGGAAAACCCTTTTCACAACACCCAGCTTCTCTAAAAATATGATCGCATTTGTCGCTTCTTTTTTTGAGATTCCAAACTGTTCGCTGATCTGCTGATAACTTCTCTGCAAAAGATCCGCCTTGAATTTCTTCTTTACGGCGATCACCTGCCCGGTGTTTTCATCCCTTATCTCTGTAGGCTTATACCAGTAAACAATGTCTGCCAGTATAATGATCGCTGTAAGGTTGGGTTTTCCACTGTCTCTTACTATCGTGCGATACCACATTTGAGGAATTACATTTCCAGAAATGTTTAGCTTCGCATTTTCATCTACAATCGTATTTCCAGTGCTATATATACCTCCATCCATAATTGTCTACCTGCTTTCCTCTGCATCGCTGTCTGTGTCCCTATGGAGCAGCCTTTCCATATCCTGATCCGCTCTTTTAGCTGTAACAGCAAGAGAATAAATGAAAAGCAGAAATATACTCAATGCAACAACAATTATTACTTTAATCATCGCTTCATCCTCCAAAACAAAAGAGGACTAAGCCAGTTAGCAAATATCTAACCTACTTAGTCCTCAATATTTTATTTTACAGTATACTGCCGGCCAGACTGACCGCTGCAGACAAAGATAGCCCACAAGGAATTGAAAAGTTGTAAAGTTGGACTAAGCGGCTAGAGTTCCAATCATCTCAAGTCTGCACCAGTCCTATTCTATTCAAAATCTATTCCCAGGCTATAAATCTTGCACCATTTCTGGTATAATAAAATAAGACCAAATCAGCGCAAACCCTTTATTTATCAGGTCTCTGCTAACTTGGTCTTATTATAACACGTGCCCCCACGCCGTTTCTTCCAAGCACCACCAGCTTTTCTTCTTTTCCCAGCCGGAAGGTCACATGATTCACCACTCTGCTCTTTCCATAGCTGACTGACACGTCTTTTACTTCCAGCATACTCATTCCTCCTCATCGTCCGCTTTCAGATATACCCGAATCACCTCCGGATTGGCTGTGATTTCTTCATAGCTTCCCTCTGCAAGAATCTTCCCCTGATTCAGCACGGTAATGGTCTGGGCAATCTGCTTTACAAAGTCAATATCGTGCTCGATGACAATAACCGTCTTATCCTTCATGATCTCCTTGATCAGCTCCCCGGTTTTATACGTCTCATCAGCCGTCATGCCGGCTGTGGGCTCATCCAGCGTGATAATCTGCGGCTTTTGGGCCAAAACCATGCCGATCTCCAGCCATTGCCTCTGTCCATGGGAGAGATAGGTGGGATAGTTATCCCGCTGCTCATAGAGATTGATCTGTTTTAAGATCTCTTCAATCTCCTGTCTCGTCTCCTTGCTTTTTCGAAAAAACAAGGTTTTTCTCAGGGTATGGTAGCCGGATAAGGCCACTTCCACATTTTCAGATACGGTCATATAATCAAACACATTGGGGCCCTGAAATTTTCGTCCCACTTTATACTTATCGGAAATCTGATAGGGTTCCTTCCCTGCAATATTCTCCCCATCCAATAAAATAGCCCCATAAGTGGGCTTTGTTTTCCCTGTAATCATATCGATAATCGTAGTTTTTCCGGCTCCGTTTGGTCCGATCATTACACGCACTTCGCCCCGTTCAATAGACAAATTTACCTCATCCACTGCCCGAAAGCCCTGAAATTCCACGGTCAGATTTCTCAATTCCAAATATGCCATAGCCTCTCTCCTCCTACTCCTTTTTCGGTTCTGCCACACAGTCCTTTGAAAGCCTGTGCCGATACTGGATGTCCAACAGCGTCCCTACCAGTCCTTTAGGCAGGAACAGAACCATAACCACCAACACGACTCCTAGAAGCAACTGCCACATGTTTCCGAACAGGCTGGAAAACTGATTTTGCAGCAGGCTGATGAGAAGTGCCCCCACCATGGCTCCCGTCAGATTTCCCCTTCCGCCTACAGCCAGCCATACTAAAATCATGGTAGAAAAACTCACGCCTGCATTTTCTATGGAAATAAAGGAAGTCATGGGGATATAGAGAGCTCCTGCAAATCCCGCTATAGCCCCGGAAATAACGAATACAGCCATCTTAAACACGGCCGGGTGATAGCCGAGAAATTGCAGTCTGGCTTCATTGTCACGGATCGAGTGAATTACCTTTCCAAATCTGCCGTTTAACAGCCACAGGCAAAACAGATAAACCAGAATCAGCGCGGCCAGGGCAATGTAATACCACCCTGTCAGGGAGATGGAGTGCCCAAAGAAGGTGATTTCTCCCAGTCCTCTGGCAATTCCATTGATGCCGCTGGAACCGCCCGTATAAGTCTGCTGGTTTTTGATCAGCAGTTCAAATAAAGCGGCAAAGGCAAGGGTGATGATGTTAAAAAATACACCTTTAATCTTGCTGGTGAAAATAAAGTATCCCAATACCAGGGCCAGAAGGGCCGGTATCGCCACGCTCAGCACTGCGGCGGTTCCCACGTTTGCCAAAGGCTTATAAAGCAGCGGAAGCTCCGTCAAACCGCCCGACTGCATAAAAAACGGAATCCCATCCTGGCTGGCCAGGGAGATGCCAAGAATATATCCGCCCAGTCCGAAGAATACGGCAAAACCCAGATTCATCAAACCCGCTCCACCCCACAGAAGATCCAGGGCCAAAGCAAAAATCATATAGGAGATGAATTTTCCAAAGATCTGGGTCATATAAGGGGAGGTCACTGCCGGAAGCAGGGCCAGCAGTCCAAACAGGGCCAGAGCAATCCACTTTTCTACTGTAATCCTTTTTAATTTCGCTCTCATGCTTATCACCTTCTTTCCTTTGATGCAAATAGGCCCTGGGGCTTAAATCGAATCAGCACGATAATCACAATAAAAATCAAAAGCTTGGCTGTGATCTCACTCATATATCCGGCCATCAGCGTTGAAGATTCGCTGATTACGAAGGAACCGAAAAAGGTTCCCACGATGGAGTTCAGTCCTCCCAGTACTACCACTAAAAAGCTGTCCACAATGTAGGTGGTTCCCATTCCTGGCGTAACGCTCTTTACCGGTCCTAACAGGATTCCCGCCAGACCGGCCAGACCGCACCCATAAGCAAAAGTGATACAGTCAATCTTTGCGGAGTTGATTCCCAGACATTGAGTCATCTGCCGATTCTGGGTGATGGCGCGAAGCTGCATGCCGTAGGAGGTTTTAAAAAACAACAGCAGAGTCACCGCCAAAACCGCAAGAGCTACCGCAATCAGGATGATGTTGTAAATTGGAATCGTCACAGAGCCAAGGGTAATGCTCTCCTCCATCGGCAGAGATAAAAGCTGATCCTCGGGCCCGTAGATGCTTCTTACCAATTGCTGAAATATGTATGTCAAGGCAAAAGTCGCCAGCAGCGTTTCCGCCACCTTGCCATAGAGCTTCCGGATCAACAGCTGCTCTACCAAAGCTCCCACCGCCCCGGTAAAAATAAACGCCGCGATACAGGCCACGCCGAAGGGAAGGTGAAGCGTATTTACGCAGGTGCAGCCAACATAGGCTCCCAGCATGATAAATTCTCCGTGCGCCATATTTACCACATCCAGCATTCCAAAAACGATCACCAATCCCACGGCCGCTAAAAACATGATGGCTGAGTTGCTCAGTCCATTTGCAAACTGCGAAAGAAACAATTCCATGATATTCACCTCTCTTTGTTAATCGAAAGCCCGCCCAACGCTTTCCAATCTGTCAGGCAGGCTTTTTGCTTATGACGCTTCGGAAATCTCAGGAACCGGTTCTACCAATCCGTCTGATTCATATACAATCTCAAAGGTCAAATCCTCCTTCACTTTTCCAATATAGGAATGCAACCATGCATGGTGGTTCGTCTCATCCATTTTCAGCGTTCCCCCTGGAGAATCCCATTCCATTCCCGCCGCCGCGTTGATGATATCCTGGGAATCCAAAGACCCTTCGGCCAGCTCGATGGCTTTGGCCAGCATATAAATTCCATGATAAGCGGCCTCTGCCGAATTCGTCACCGTGGTATCCGTGCCAAACTCCTCTTCGTATTTCTCTACAAATGCCTTGTTCTCCGGCGTATCAATGGTGTTAAAGTAGTCAAAGCAGGAATACGTGCCCACTGCCGACTCTCCGGCGCCCTTTACGCCGCCCTCATGGGTGGCTGTAGAGCAGATCGGTACTTCTTCAGGGTCCATTCCATATTGGGTGTACTGCTTATAGAACGGAACCACGCTGTTTCCCGCCACCACGGAAAATACCACATCCGGGTCTGCCTCTTTGATCTTATTGATGACAGAGGAAAAGTCCGTACAGTTGGTGGGCGTGTATTCCTCTCCACAGATCTCTCCTCCATTTTCTTCCACAAGCTGCTTGGCATAGCTGATGGAAATCTTAGGGAACTCATAGTCCGTTCCCACAAAAAACACTTTTTTGCCCAGATGTTCCAGGATCCACGGAACATAGTCTTTGATCTGCTGACTGGGACAGGTATTCGTATAGAGCACATTTTCAGAAGGAGTTCCTCCCTCGTAGAAGGTGTTGTAAATCAGCAGCGAATCATACTGCTCAATGATGGGCACCACCGCTTCCCTGGTTGCGGAAGTATTCGTCCCTACAATAGCGCACACCTCGTCTTTTAAAATCATCTCCTGGGCTTTTTCTGCTGCCATGGCAGGATCAGAACCGTAATCTGAGATATAGGGAATGATTTTCTTACCGTTAATGCCTCCCGCCTCATTAATCTCGTCAATGGCCATCTTTGCCGCATTCTGCATGGGCGTCTCGGAAATAGACCAATCACCTGTCGTAGAGTAAAGCACACCGATCTTGATTCCATCTTCCGAAGACTCGGATACAGTGTCTGTTCCGGAAGCCTGGGTGGCCCCTTCTCCCTCTCCGCATCCGCTTACCAGGCTCGCAGTCAACACAGCCGCCATACAAAGTGCCAATGCTTTTCTTTTTTTCATAATAATCTCCTCCTTGTAATAGAACAAAAAAAGAGACCTTTGATATTTTTATCAAAAGCCTCTTTGCTCTTTACTTCTATCTTTTACTCTCTTCGAAGATGTTACAGATTCTAGCACAGGTTTTTTTTATTTTCAAGTGGCGGAAGCCCAATCTTTTTCTCTCTTCTTTGTGCTCGGATACAATCATAACAGATCCAGGATCTTAAACGCAAAGGCAATACGAAACCGTTCTTCGAATGTGCCAAGGTCTGCTCCCAAAATTTTCTTCACCTTATTTAGCTGATAATTGATGGTATTTCTATGCACATACATACGATCCGCCACCTTTTTTACGCTTCCATCGCACTCCAGATAAAGCCTCAGAATCTCCAGATAATCGGTGCCATGCTCCCGGTCAAAGGATATCAGCTTTCCAAGTATATCCTCCGCATATTCTTTCAGCACTTCTGTGCTGTCTAGACTTAAAAAAATCTTCTGTACATCCAGATCGTCATAGCACAAAAGACTTTTCCCCTGCTTTCTGCACAGGTCCAGCAGCGAAGAAGCTCTGCGATAGTTCATAGAAAGATCGTTTACATTGCCGCGGTTGGAACTGATAGCGAAAACAAGCTTTTGTCCCTCACTCAAGGTGTTATTGACCGCTAACAACGCTGTCGTCAGTTCCGAAAACTGTCCTTCAGAAAGGCCGCACAAGACATAGACATATCCTCTTTCATTTTGGAAGTAACCCTTCCAAACCGATATATGGCTGAGAAGGCGATCCATTTCAAAACGAAGAGAAGGCCGGATCTCTTCCAGTCCTTCCGCCTGAAGCATGGGTGCTATAAACACACAGCAGCAGTTGGCTGTACGGTCAAAGTCATGCAACTCCAAAAGCGGAAGGTATCTGGCTGATTTCTGTGGAAAAAAAATCAAATTTTTCAGCGTAATCCCCACATCTTCTTCTGCCTTTTCGCTCCTGATGATCTGGTTGCAAAAATCCCTTGTAATATCTACCAGTCTGGTCTCCCAAGGCACCGTAAACAGTGGAAATTTTTCCCGATCGCAATATTCTGTCAGTTCCTCTGGCACTTTCTTCAGATAAGGTCCCAGATTCAGAACCAGGCCGCTGGCTCCATAATGCTTCAGACTTTTTGCAAATCCAAGCAACCAGTCTGTTCCCTTATATCCGATCCCTGTGGTAAATACCAGCTCTCCTCCATATAGAAATTGGCTGGCTGCCTCATCTTCCAGTGTATGAATCCATTGTACCAGACCATTCATCCCGTCCCGTCCTGCCACTACCTGCATATGATACAGCCTTCTGGAATTCTCACACAATGTGCCAAGATTTACCGCCATATATATCCTCCCTATGAGCGGATTCCATTTGGGGTCTTGCTTTTGTCTAATTCTGCCATAGCTTTTTATAGATCTCTGTCATGTCCCGCAGATGAACCGCTTTTCTCGTATTACCGGGACTTCCGCTTTCCAGCGCGTCCCGGCTCATCTTGTCGATATTGTTCATAAATTCGTGTTCGTCTATCCCATATGCCCTTAATGAGGGCACTTCACAAGTATGGCACAATTCCTCTAATTTTACAATCATTTTTTTTGCGGCTTCCATGTCCCGCATATCTTCTCCTGCTGCTCCAATGACTCTTGCAATGTCCGCAAAGCGCTCACAGGCTCCGTCCAGTGCGAAGCTTAGACATTCCTTTAACAGCATGGCGTTGGAAAGTCCGTGGGGGACATGAAACAGCGCCCCAATGGGACGGCTCATGCCGTGAACCAGCGTGACGGACGAATTGTTGATGCAGATCCCCGCCTCAAAAGCGGCCATGGCCATCTGCTCTGCTGCTGTTTCATCTCCTTCCCCACAATAGGCCTTGGGCAGATAGGAAAAAATCCTCTTTATGGCAGATAAGGCCAGCGTATCCGTCATAGGCGTGGCTTTCCGGGACGTATAGGCTTCTATGGCGTGAGTCAGGGCATCCAATCCGGTAGCCGCCACCACGCTCTTGGGGGCAGACAGTGAACAGGCAGGATCCACGACTGCCAGACTCGGAAGCAGGACGTCTCCCTTTAACAGCATTTTCACATTGGCAGACGTATCCGTGATAATCGTAAATTTGGTGGCCTCCGATCCCGTTCCGGCTGTGGTGGGTATGGCCACAATGGGAGGCGTTGAATTTGAAATCTCCTTTCCCATATAGGCGGAGAGAGGACCTTCATTGGTAATCTGCGCCGCAATGGCCTTGGCAGAGTCCAGCGGGCTGCCTCCTCCGATTCCAATACAGAACTCACACTGCTCTTTTCGGAAAAGCTCCACTCCCTGTGCAATCATCTCATCAGTTGGTTCTCCGGTAATGCCGTCAAATACCACACACCCGGTGCCAGTTTCCTCCAGCGCTTTTTTTAATCGAATCATCATCTCCGACTTTGCCACATGCTTTCCTGTGACTACCAGCGCCTTTTTTCCGTAACGTTTCCAGTATTCTTTTGCTTTCTCCATGGCCCCTTCTCCCATAATGGAAATGTCCGGCATGAAAAATGTACTCGCCATATCTCTTCCCTCCCTTTTCCTCTGCTATAGGTTCAGATACGTTTCATCCACCATAGTCAGGACCGCATCCAGCTTCACCAGTTCTTCCAAAAGCTGTCCTTCCGTAATGATCAGAGGCGGACATACGAATATCATATTCTCATGGGAATACGTCATAAATCCTTTAGCCTTTAACGCGCCTACAATTTTTCCCATAATCCCTTTGGGATCTCTTCCATAGGGCACCAGCGCTTCCTTCGTCTTTTTATCCTTTACCAGCTCCAGGGCAGAAAACAAGCCAATATAACGCACGTCTCCCACGCTTGGATGGGCCTCTTTTAACTTTTCCAGTTCTTTTCCCAACAGTTTTCCCACTCTCTGTACGTTTTCCAGCACGTTGGCTTTCTGATAATAACGGACGCAGGCCACGCCCGCCGCACAAGCCAGTGGATGTCCAGAGTAGGTCAAGCCGCAGGATAAGGTATTGTGGTCAAAGTATGCGGCAATTTTGCTGGATACTGCCACTCCCCCAAGCTGTACATAGCCACAGGTCACTCCCTTTGCAAAGGTTACAATATCCGGTACCACGTCAAAATTTTCAAAGGCAAACATTTTTCCGGTGCGTCCGAAGCCTGCCATAACCTCATCGCAGATCATGAGGATGCCAAACTCATCACAGAGCTTTCTTACGCCTGGCAAATATCCTTTCGGCGGTATGATAATACCATTTGAGCCAGTGATGGTCTCCATTTCTATGGCCGCCACCTGATCCGGTCCCTCATAGATGATCTGCTCCCGCAGCTTTGCCAGATAATACTCCGTGGCCTCCTCCTCCGATGCGAATGCAATGGGCTCCCGATAAATATAAGGATCAAAGAATTTTACAAACCCCGGAATGCCAGGTTCCAGCGCATACCTGCGAGGCTCTCCCGTCAGATTTCCAGCCCCGAAGGAAGATCCGTGATAGCTGCGATAACGGGAAAAGATTTTGTTTCTCCCCGTAAACATCCTGGCAATTTTAATGGCATTCTCATTGGCATCTGCTCCGGCATTCGTAAAAAATATTTTACCGAAGGAATCCGGTAAAAGCTCCACAAGCATCTTTGCCAGCTTGGCTCTGCTCTTAGCCGCATGACCTGGGCCTATGAAACAAAATTTTTCTGCCTGGTCCTTAATGGCCTCTATGATATCCTCATTTCCAAATCCCAGATTCATATTCACAAGCTGGGAAGACATATCCGTATAGCGATTCCCATCATAATCATAAAAGTAAATTCCCTCTGCGCGCTCCACCGGAATCGGATTGGTCTCTGCCTGTTTGCTCCAGGACTGCAATACATACTCTTTTGAAGTTTTCACAATTTCTTTTCCTGTCATCGCTTACCGCTCCTTATTCTTTATTTTTTTGGTACAAAAAAAGATGCAGAAAACAAAAACGGTTTCCTACATCTTTGTACGATGACACCATTATAGCATTTTATTCTCTGATGTCTACCCACTTTAGCCCAATTTTTTTTGTGCTCTGTATCAGGGTTTTATCTTTTACTTGTCATCCAGCTTCAGCACACTCATAAACGCTTTCTGCGGAATCTCTACATTTCCCACCTGACGCATGCGCTTCTTTCCTTCCTTCTGCTTTTCCAGAAGCTTCTTCTTTCTGCTGATATCGCCTCCGTAGCACTTGGCCAGCACATCCTTGCGCATAGCCTTCACAGTTTCCCTGGCAATGATTTTGCTTCCAATGGCCGCCTGAATCGGGATCTCAAACAACTGCCTCGGAATCTCTTCTTTCAGTTTCTCGCACATTTTCCTTCCCCGCTCATAGGCGGTTTCTCCGTGTACAATAAAGGAAAGGGCATCCACCTCTTCTTTATTGACCAGGATGTCCAACTTTACAAGCTCTGATCTCTTATACCCCTTCATTTCATAATCAAAGGAGGCATAGCCTCTGGATCTGGACTTCAGAGCGTCAAAAAAGTCGTAGATAATTTCATTCAGGGGGAGTTCATACTTTAACAGGGCTCTGGTCTCCTCCATATACTCCATCCCCAGATAGACACCTCTGCGCTCCTCACACAGCTGCATAATAGAGCCGATAAACTCCGTGGTCACCATGATCTCCGCACTGACCACCGGCTCCTCCATATAGTCGATCTCCGAAGGATCCGGAAGGTTTGAAGGATTGGTAAGTTCCACGATCTCTCCGTTTGTCTTATGAACTTTATAAATCACGCTGGGTGCCGTGGTCACCAGATCCAGACCGTATTCTCTCTCCAGCCTCTCCTGAATAATCTCCAGGTGCAAAAGTCCCAGAAACCCGCAGCGAAAACCAAAGCCAAGAGCAACCGAAGTTTCCGGTTCAAACTGCAAGGAAGCGTCGTTAAGCTGAAGCTTCTCCAGGGCATCCCGCAGATCCGGATACTTGGCCCCGTCTGCCGGATACATTCCGCAGTAGACCATAGGGTTTACCTTTTTATATCCGGGAAGTGGCTCAAGACATGGACGGTTTGCATCTGTAATCGTATCCCCTACTCTGGTCTCCTTTACATTTTTCAGACTGGCTGTGATATATCCCACCATACCAGCATTTAATTCCTCGCAGGGGATAAACTGTCCTGCTCCAAAGTATCCAACCTCAACTACCTCAGCCCGGGCCTTGGTGGCCATCATCAGCATCTGGGTACCTTTTCGTATACTGCCCTCCATAATGCGGCAAAATACAATCACTCCTTTATAGGAATCATACAGTGAATCAAAAATCAAAGCCTTCAAAGGCGCAGCGGGATCCCCCTTGGGCGCCGGAATCTTCTTTACAATCTGTTCCAGCACCTGATCCACATGAAGTCCTGTCTTTGCAGAGATCTGAGGCGCATCAGAGGCCTCAATTCCGATAATATCTTCGATTTCATTGATCACCCGCTCTGGCTCTGCACTGGGCAGATCGATCTTATTGATCACCGGCATCACATCTAAATCATGATCCAATGCCAAATATACGTTGGCCAGCGTCTGGGCCTCAATACCCTGAGCCGCGTCCACCACTAAGACGGCACCGTCACAGGCTGCCAGGCTTCTGGATACCTCATAGTTAAAATCCACATGTCCCGGAGTATCAATAAGATTAAAAATATACTCTTCCCCATCCTTTGCTTTGTATACAATACGCACAGCCTGGGCCTTAATCGTAATCCCTCTTTCTCTCTCCAGGTCCATATTATCCAGCACCTGTGCCTGCATCTCCCGGCTGGTCAGAAGTCCTGTCATCTCAATAATCCGGTCTGCCAGAGTGGACTTTCCATGATCTATATGGGCGATAATACAAAAATTTCTGATTTTACTCTGATCAATTGCCACCTTTCTTCCTCCTATGTAACAATTCCATTTGGATAACACTCTGGAAGACAGTTTACCACATTTTTTACTCTCCGCGCAACACCTGATTCAGAATATCCGCCAAT
>CABSEG010000071.1 GCA_902476645.1 uncultured Lachnospiraceae bacterium
TTTGCCAAAGCCTTTGGCATCCAGTTTGCGGATAAGGATAACCAGTTAAAATATGTGCACCAGACTTCCTGGGGGATGACGACCCGTATGATTGGCGCTATTATTATGGTGCATGGGGATAACAGCGGTCTGGTTTTGCCTCCCAGGATCGCGCCCACTCAGGTGATGGTGATTCCCATTCAGCAGAAAAAAGAGGGTGTTTTAGAGAAGGCCTCCCAGCTGAGGGAAGTTCTGGCGGCAAACGGCCTTAGGGTGAAGCTGGATGATGCGGACAGAAGTCCTGGTTGGAAGTTCTCTGAGCAGGAGATGAGAGGAATTCCTGTGCGAATCGAACTGGGCCCCAAGGATATAGAACAGAACCAGGCGGTGATTGTGCGCCGGGATACCAGGGAAAAGACGGTAACTTCCATGCAAGAATTGCCAGAAAAGGTGAGCCAGGTACTGGAAACTATGCAAAAGGAGATGCTGGAACGGGCCAGAGCCCATAGGGATGCCCACACATATGAGGCAAAGAACCTGGAGGAGCTTCAGGATTTGGCAGAACACAAGCCAGGTTTTATCAAGGCTATGTGGTGCGGCTGCCAGGAGTGCGAGGATGCCTTAAAAGAAGAAGTGGGTGTGACTTCCCGCTGTATGCCCTTTCAGCAGGAGCACATTGCGGATACTTGTGTTTACTGTGGCAAGCCTGCCAAAAAGATGGTCTATTGGGGAAAAGCATATTAAATCAGATGCAGGAGAGGTCCGGCTTTTTGCTTGCGACAGCAAGGGAGCCGGGCCCTTGTTATGGCACGAAGGTTAAAAAGGAGTGGAGGTAGTAAGATGTATTTAGATCCGACGATTTATACCACAAGACCTGCGCAGGAGCGATTGCCAAAGGAGATGGCAGTCTATGACCTGCTGGAGGAACTGGAGATTCCTTATGAAAGAGTAGATCACGAGGCAATTCCAACCATTGAAGCTTGCCAGGAGGTGGACAGAATTCTTGGAATTGAAATCTGTAAGAACTTGTTTTTATGTAATCAGCAGAAAACGAAATTCTATTTGCTTTTGATGCCGGGAACTAAAAAATTTGTGACCAAGGTGCTGTGCAGGCAGATTCAAAGTGCCCGGCTTTCTTTTGCGAAAGAGAGCTTTATGGAGGAGCTTTTGGGTCTTACGCCCGGCTCTGTCACCATTCTGGGACTAATGAATGACACAGAGAACCGAGTGCAGCTGTTGATTGACCGGGAGGTGCTTAACGAAGAATTTCTGGGTTGTCACCCCTGCATCAACACTTCCAGCTTAAAGCTTCGGACGCAGGATGTTTTGGAGAAGTTTCTGCCCAGAGTTCATCATGATTATACGGTAGTAGATTTGTAGGAACCGGAAAAAGAGATTCTTCATGCACGATTTTTCTCCTCCTGTGCGTCTAATAGGTGTAAAGAGTTTTACTTCGCGCGAGGAAGACACAGGCCATAAGGAGGTGCACAGTTGCTGAATTTAGTGAAAAGAGCCCAACACCGGGATGGTGAAGCCTTTGTTCAGCTTATGGAAGCACATAAGGAAGGAATGTATAAGGTAGCCAGAGCATACCTGAATCAAGACGCGGACGTAGCAGATGCCATGCAGGATACGGTGCTGGATTGTTTTGAGAAGCTTCATACGCTAAAGGAGCCCAAGTACTTTAAAACCTGGATGATCCGTATTTTGATTCGTAACTGTACTGATATTCAGAGAAAAAACCAAAGAGTTCTGCCAGTTGAGGGAGCCTGTTTTGAACAGGAGGCTCCCAAAGAGGAGTTGGGAGATTTCCTGGAACTTTTGGAATCTCTGGATGAGCAAAGCAGAGTCATTTTTATCCTTTATTATGTGCAGGGTTTTAAAATTAGAGAAATCGCAAAAATACTGGGAGAAAATGAAAATACGATTAGTTCCAGGCTCAGGAGAGGAAGGAGTCGTATTAAACAGGAGCTCAGAGAGCCATATCAGAAGGAGGGGTTGCATGAAGAACAAAAAAACATACGAGGAGGATGTCCGGAGGGCCTTACGAAAGCCAATCACGTTGCCGGATGAAGTAGAGGAACATCTGGGGGAGGCTTATGCGCAGATCCGACAGAGATGTTCTGAATTGAGAGAGACCAAACGAAAACATTCAAAAGTGGGTAAGTGGATCGTTGTCGCAGCGGCCTGTATGGCGTTGGCAGGTACCTCTGTGGCGGCTATGGCGGCGGCCGGGGTATTTACAAAGAAGGTCCGCCAAGAGCAGGCATCTTTAACCTACTCCTTTAATCTGGATTACGAAATGGTACCAGGTACCTTTGAGGTGACGGCTCATGACCTGCCGGAGGGATTTAAAGAGCAGGAGGATGGAAAATACTGGCCGGATAATAATTGGGGGCACGGTATTACGGTAATGCCCGTATACTCTGCGGCAGAATTGGATCGAATCGGAAATAGGATTACCATGGAAGGGGTGGAAAAGGTGAAAAAGACCACCCTGGCCGGGAGTGAGGCCCATGTGATTACACTGGAGGGAGCTGAAGAGAATCGATTGGGGTCTTATATCTTTCTTTTCCAGCCCCAGGAAGGGTATGTGCTGGAAATTTACGGAGATTATAACGTATCTGAGGAAGAACTGGAATCATTCGCAGATTCTCTAACCGTGGTACGGACCGGAAATGATGCTTTCGATACAGAACAAGAAAAGATCGAAAAAGCAGAAGAGAAGAAAAAAGAGGAGCAGGACTTTGATTTGCTGCAGCGACAGGAAGAGGCAATTCGGCTGGCGGGATTAAAAACGGAAGAACTGATCTGGCCCGGAGAGGAAGGAATTGCCAGGTATTCCGGAGAAGTGGGCTTTACGGTAAAGAGCGCCGCTCTTAGCGATACCCTGCCAGATGTGGAGCATTCCGGGTTCTATGACTGGAAGGGATTGAAAGGCTGGTTATGTGATGACGGGACACTGCGACCTTATCTGCGTCAGCATTTTGACCAAAAGGGCAATTTGTTGGAGGAGAGGGAAACGAAACAGAAGTTCTTGACTGTGTGTATACAGGCAGCGCGCTATAGTATGGAGACCTGGAATTTAGACGGAATGACAGCGTTGGACGCTTGCCTGGTAAATCTGGAGCCAAAAGAGAACGGAACCTACAGCTGGGGAAGCGATACATATCAGGCATGCGCCTCTGAGGATTACGATCTTCAGATGGAGAGACGGTGCATTTATCTGGACCAGCCGGAGTTTACCAAAGGCGACGAACGAGACCATTCCTTCTTCTGGAGGAAACTGCAGGAAGGACAAAAATTGGAGTATACGCTGATTTTTGTAGTGGACGAGGACCAGACAGAGCATCTTGCTTTAAACCTGAATGAGTTTGCGAATATGCCAGGAGAGAAGCCTGTATACTTTATGCTTCCGGCTTTGAAGGATTGAAGGAAGATTTTTAATTAAGGCAGAGGTTGTCAGGAAATAGATAGCCTAAAACAAGGGGCATTGTGACTCGTCCAGTCACAATGCCCATGAAACTTTTCCCTTATAACAAAGAGAAAAAGACGGCTAACGATAACCATCTTTCTCTCCGTTCCATATATCTGTCCGCTTCTGAAGCCTACTTGCGGTAGGCATATCCAGGCAGGCCGTTTTTCATCAGGATAGCCGGATTCCCTTGAATTAAGGGCAGGGCGTAATCGATAAATTCCTTGCTGATATCGGTACCATCTTGGATAATCCACTCCTTTGGGACACATTTTTCCTGGTTGCAGACCTGATTGACATCCACCAGTCCGCAGGACAGTATGTAAGGAGAGGAGGAATCCCGGATAAAGGAGACCATCTTGCCCGTCTCGCCCTTTAGAGCGGCGGTCACCCCAAAGCTTCCGGCCATGGAGGCCTCCTTTGCGTCTGTCAGAGACTGAGAGAGGGCGGAGCAGCGCTGGCAGACATTCAACTCTACGGAGCGCACCTTACAGCCGAGGCGTTCCTTTACTAAATTTTCCAGATATTTACCGCAGCCGGTGAGCATCTTGTGACCAAAATTATCTGTCCCCACTTCACTGGCATATTCGCAGATAAATTTACCATTTTGGTCATGGATTCCCTCGGATACACAAACAACCAGGTTGTTTTTCTTTTTCAGGGCAGCCTCCACTCGCGTTAGAAAAGCTTCCTGGTCAAAGGCCACCTCAGGAAGATAAATCAGTACCGGATTGTCTCCCTCAAATTTTCGGGCCAGTACGGAGGCGGCAGTCAGCCAGCCTGCATGGCGCCCCATAATTTCCACGATGGTGACGGATTTGGTATCGTAGACAGAGGCGTCCAATCCGATCTCGCATACGGAAGTAGCCACATATTTGGCGGCGCTTCCAAAGCCGGGCGTATGATCTGTCATCACCAGATCGTTGTCAATCGTTTTAGGAATGCCCAGGATACGAATGTCAATGTTGTGGTCAGCAGCGTATCTGGATAGCTTGCTGACTGTGTCCATGGAGTCGTTTCCTCCTATATAAAAGAAGTAACCAATCTTTCGTGCTTTTAGTTTCTCAAAGAGTTTTGGATAGACAGGGTCATCTAAATTGTCCGGGAGTTTGTATCTGCAGGACCCCAGAAATGCGCCAGGAGTAATGCGAAGCGCTGTCAGGGTCTCATTGTCCATATCTTTTTCCATATCCATGCATTGATCTTTCAGGAAACCCTCTATACCGTTGATCATACCGTAGATATGGCCGATCTCATCCGCATGATGCATTCCTTCTTTTATCACACCGTAAAGACTGCTGTTAATGACAGCCGTGGGACCGCCGGATTGCCCAACAATTAAATTTTTCATATTGATTCCCCTTTCTTTATGGTGCAGTTCTTTCCATAATAAAAGCTGCACTATATTTTACTATTTTACAATATTTCTGCAAAAATTTGTTATCAAAAGTATTAAGTTTTGATAAATTATTGAAATAAATTGGAAGAAAAATATAGTATATTAATGTAGTAAAGTGTTAAAACGATACAAAAATATATTGACAAAGAAAGGCTTTCGGAGTATGATAGTTGGCAAGATTCTAGAGGAAACCAGAAATATAAGGAGGTAGGATGTTATGAAAAAGTGGAAACAGCTATTAGCAGTCACTGCTGCAGCTGTGATGGCGGTAAGTTCTTTTGCAGGGTGTGGTAGCAGTTCTAAGGAGACGGAGGCAAAGAATGATGCAGGGAGTGCAGGAGATACCTTTATGATCGGTGGTATCGGGCCTACCACAGGCAGCACTGCTGTTTATGGACAGGCAGTTAAAAATGCTGCGGAGCTTGCAGTAAAAGAGATTAATGAAGCTGGTGGAGCGAATGGATATCAGATTTCCTTCCAGTTCCAGGATGATGAGAGTGATCAGGAAAAGGCAGTCAACGCCTATAATGCTTTGAAGGACTGGGGAATGCAGATTCTGATGGGAACCGTTACCAGCGGCCCCTGTACGGCAGTTGTGGAAAAAAGTAAAGATGACAATATGTTCCAGCTTACCCCTTCCGGTTCCGCAGTGGAGAGTATTGCCTACGACAACGCATTCCGTGTCTGCTTCTCAGACCCGAACCAAGGTAAGGCATCTGCTCAGTACATCGGTGAGAACAAGATTGCCAGCAAGATTGCCGTAATCTATGACAGCTCAGATGTATATTCATCTGGTATCTACGAGAAATTTGCCGCGGAGGCAAAGAATCAGAACCTGGAGATTGTGGCTGCCGAGGCTTTTACAGCAGACAGTAAGACCGATTTTTCTGTACAGCTTCAAAAGGCTAAAGATGCAGGTGCGGAATTAGTATTCCTGCCTATCTATTATCAAGAGGCATCTTTGATTCTGACACAGGCAGATACCATGGGATTTGCCCCCATGTTCTTTGGATGTGATGGACTGGATGGACTTTTGGCAGTGGAGAACTTTGATACAAAATTAGCGGAAGGCGTGATGCTTCTGACCCCGTTCGCAGCAGATGCAGACGACGAGAAGACACAGGCTTTTGTATCTGCATACAAGGAAGCTTATGGGGATACGCCCAACCAGTTTGCGGCAGATGCCTATGATGCCATCTACATCATCAAGAATGCCATTGAAGAAGGATCGGTAACTCCTGATATGAGTATTTCTGACATCTGCGAAGCGCTGAAGACTGCCATGACATCCATCACCTACGACGGCCTGACCGGAGAGGGCATGACCTGGTCCGCCGACGGTGAGCCCAGCAAAGAGCCTAAGGCAGTAAAGATTGAGAACGGAGCTTACACAGCCATGTAGTTAGAAACCCAAGAGGGGGTTGCCGATACGGCAGCCCCCTTTTTAGCGACGTCTTTGATGCTACCAGGATATCCGGAGTGAGCGTATTTATGAGATAAGTTGCTTGCGTGGTTGTATACGTCCATGCTATAATACGTAACAGATAAAAATAAGGCTATCGGAGAGAAACTTTTATTCAGACAAAAGAGTGGATACCGGATAGCCGAAAACAGAAGATGGAGAGGGGACGCTATGAGTTTTATTTCTTATTTGATTAACGGAATCAGCCTTGGCAGCGTTTACGCTATCATAGCCCTTGGATATACCATGGTCTATGGAATTGCCAAGATGCTGAACTTTGCCCACGGCGATGTCATAATGGTGGGTGCCTATGTGGTTTTGACGCTGATGACCGCTACAGGGTTAAATCCGATGCTGGCCATATTGGTCGCTGTTATTGCCTGTACCGTACTAGGTGTGGTTATTGAGCGGGTGGCCTACAGGCCTCTGAGAAACGCGGCATCACCGCTGGCAGTATTGATTACAGCCATTGGAGTAAGCTACCTGCTTCAAAACCTGGCTCTGCTGATTTTTGGAGCCAACACCAAATCCTTTACTTCCGTGGTACCGGTACCGGCCCTGGTGTTGGCCGACGGAAAACTTACAATATCCGGCGAGACGATCGTAACGATCCTGGCCTGCGTGGTGATCATGGTGGGACTGACTCTGTTTATCAGGAAATCCAAGGCAGGTCAGGCTATGTTGGCTGTATCTGAGGATCGGGGAGCCGCGCAGCTTATGGGGATCAATGTAAACGGAACAATTGCCCTTACCTTTGCCATCGGCTCTGCTCTGGCGGCAATCGCGGGCGTGTTGCTATGTTCTGCCTATCCGTCCCTGACCCCTTACACCGGTTCTATGCCTGGCATTAAGGCCTTTGTGGCTGCTGTTTTTGGAGGGATCGGTTCCATTCCGGGGGCACTGATCGGAGGCGTGTTGCTGGGAATCATTGAAATTCTGGGCAAAGCCTATATTTCCTCTCAGATGGCAGATGCCATTGTGTTTGCCGTACTGATTGTGGTGCTTTTGGTGAAGCCCACAGGTATTCTGGGCAAGCAGATACAAGAGAAAGTGTAGGTGGCGGACATGAAAAAGATAAACAAACAGACAAAAAGCAATTTGATCACATATGGAATGGTTCTTGTGGCCTTTGTAATAGTGCAGCTGCTTTTGACAGCCGGTAAAATTTCCAGTCTCATGGAGGGCCTTTTGGTGCCCCTTTGTGTCTATGCGATTCTGGCGGTTTCCTTAAATTTGACAGTGGGTATTTTAGGAGAGCTGAGCCTCGGCCATGCCGGATTTATGTGCGTGGGTGCCTTTTCCAGTGCCTTTTTCTCCAAGTGTATGGTGGATGTGATTCCGAATGGTGGCCTGCGGTTTTTCCTGGCTCTCTTAATCGGTGCAGCCGTTGCGGCGGTCTTCGGTATTCTGATCGGAATTCCGGTGCTGCGTCTTCGGGGAGACTATCTGGCCATTGTGACATTGGCCTTTGGAGAGATTATCAAAAACCTGGTCAATGTTATTTTTATTGGGAAAGATCAGAACGGTTTCCATTTTTCCATGAAGGATGCCATTTCTATGAATATGGACGCGGACGGGGAGACGATAATCAACGGGCCTCAGGGAATCACGGGTACGCCCAATGATTCCACCTTTTTGATTGGAGTCCTCTTGCTGCTGATTACCTTATTTATAGTATTACATTTGATTCATTCCCGCGACGGGCGGGCGATCATGGCGATTCGTGATAACCGGATTGCAGCTGAGTCTGTGGGAATCCATGTGACGAAGTATAAAATGATGGCATTTACCATTTCCGCGGCTCTGGCAGGGGTGGCAGGTGTACTTTATGCCCATAACCTGGCCTCCCTGACTGCCTCCCCCAAGAATTTCGGCTATAACATGTCCATTATGATTCTTGTGTTTGTGGTGCTTGGCGGTATTGGGAATATCCGTGGATCGGTGATTGCCGCTGTGCTGCTGACCCTGTTGCCGGAGTTATTGCGCGCGCTTAGCGATTATCGAATGCTGATCTACGCCATTGTGTTAATTGTGGTCATGCTCTTTAATTGGAGCCCAAGGGCCATTGAGTGGCGGGAGCGCTACTCTCCAAGACAGATTCGAAAGAGAAAAGAAGCGGCAGGGAAGGAGGCCAGGTAGGATGGCACTATTAGATGTTAAGAATTTAAGTATTTCCTTTGGCGGTCTCCGCGCGGTGGACAGCTTCCATGTGAATGTGGAGAAGGGACAGCTCTACGGACTGATCGGCCCAAACGGAGCTGGAAAAACCACGGTGTTTAATCTGCTGACCGGTGTATATAAACCTAACGAGGGGATTATTCAACTGGATGGAAAAGATATTACGGGTAAGAAGACGATTGAGATTAACCAGGCAGGAATTGCCAGAACTTTTCAGAACATTCGGCTGTTTAAGGAGCTGTCCGTACTGGATAATGTAAAGGTAGGACTTCACAATCACTTTCATTATTCCACTTTGGAAGGGATTTTCCGGCTGCCCAGATACCGGAAGGTGGAAAAGGAAATGGATGAACGGGCCATGGATCTTTTGAAAGTTTTTGACTTGAACCGGGAGGCAGAATTTCAGGCTGCGAACCTTCCTTACGGAAAACAGAGAAAGCTGGAGATTGCAAGGGCTTTGGCTACGCAGCCTAAGCTGTTGCTGCTGGATGAACCCGCAGCGGGCATGAATCCCAACGAGACACAGGAACTGATGGAAACCATCCGGTTTGTAAGAGATACCTTTCAGATGACCATCCTGCTAATTGAACATGATATGAAGTTGGTGTCCGGAATCTGTGAAAAGCTTACAGTGTTAAACTTCGGTCAGGTCCTATGCGAGGGCCCAACGGCAGAGGTGCTCAACGATCCCCAGGTGATCAAGGCTTACCTGGGTGAATAAGGAGGGAAATGACAATGGCAATGCTGGAGATAAAAGATCTGGAAGTGTACTATGGTATGATTCAGGCCATTAAGGGCATTTCCTTTGAGGTAAAGGAAGGGGAGGTTATTGCCCTGATCGGAGCGAATGGGGCAGGAAAGACCACAACGCTTCATGCAGTGACGGGACTGATATCGGCGAAAGCCGGAAAGATCCTGTTTGAAGGGAAAGATATCACAAAGGTTCCCGGATATAAAATCGTGTCCATGGGTATGGCCCATGTACCGGAGGGACGACGGGTATTTGCGCAGCTTAGTGTCTATCAGAATTTGAAGATGGGAGCTTATACCAGAAAGGATAAGGCAGAGGTGGAGCAGTCTCTGCAGATGGTTTATAAGCGTTTTCCAAGGTTAGAGGAGCGTAAGAATCAGATGGCGGGAACGCTCAGCGGAGGGGAGCAGCAGATGCTGGCCATGGGCAGGGCGTTGATGTCTCATCCTAAAATCATTCTGATGGACGAACCCTCTATGGGACTTTCGCCGATCTTTGTGAATGAGATTTTTGATATTATCCGGGAGGTGAGCGCCGGGGGAACCACGGTTTTACTGGTAGAGCAGAATGCAAAAAAGGCATTAGAGATTGCGGACCGGGCATATGTATTAGAGACAGGAACCATTCAACTGCAGGGAGACGCAAAAGAGCTGATGAACAATGATGCGGTAAAGAAAGCATATTTGGGCGAATAGGGGGCGGTGAGCATGGAAAAGATCGTAGTGACCATTGCCAGACAGTACGGCAGTGGAGGAAAGACCATTGGACGGATGTTGGCGGAAGACCTGGGGATTCATTTTTATGACCGGGAAATTTTGAGGCTTGCTTCTGATGAGAGTGGAATCAAAGAGGAGCTTTTTAACAAAGCCGATGAGAGGCTAAAAACCAGCCCGCTTTTTGGGATTACCAAAAAAATTTATAAGGGGCAGCTGATCCCGCCGGAGAGTCAGGAGTTTGTATCAGACCAAAATCTCTTTAATTATCAGGCCAAGGTGATTAAGGAACTGGCCGAGTCCGAGTCTTGCGTCATTGTAGGTAGGTGTGCGGATTTTGTTTTGAAAGACCGGACTGATGTAATCAGTGTCTTTGTCCATGCCCCCAGGGACTACTGTATGGCCAGAGCTCTGGAGCGTTCGTCTATGACAGAAAAAGAGATGGAGCGTTTTATCCAGAAGGAGGATAAATATCGGGCAGACTATTATAAGTACTACACCGGACATGAGTGGAATGACGCCCGTAATTATGATTTGTGCTTAAATAGCGGCAAGTTGGGCTTTGAGAAATGCGTGGAGGCTATTAAAACCTACGCAAAAGTGCGTTTCTCCTAAAGATAGAGTTTTTTGGCAAAAGAAAAAACGGTTTCGGAGTGCAGACAAAAGGTGTGCATTCCGGAACCGTTTTTCTACGGAAAAGATTTTAAGGAAAAAGCCCTTCTTTATTTGGAAGCAATTCCCAACATCTGCTCCACTTGCCCGAAGCCAACCCGGTCGATCGTTTGGGCAAAGCGTTCTTTGGGCAAACCATTTTCCTTATAAAAGAGAATCAACTTCTCCAACACCTGGAAGACTTCTTCCTGGCTGGTGAAAATTTTATTTAATGCCTTTCCTCTGGCTACTTGCTTGCCCCAGCGTCCGCCAATGTAAATCTTATAGCCGTCCAGTTGAGATTTCATGGCCTTGAACGGACATTTCGCCACACAGCGTCCGCAGTGGAAACATTTTGAGGCATCTACCTGACACTTGCCATCCACCAGTTTGGCCGCGTGGACGGGACAGACGTTTTCACAGGTACATTTTTTACAGCCTCTACAGATTTCTTCGTCCAGAACAGGTACTCTCTGGCCAATGATGCCCACGTCGTTTAAGTCTGGCTTCATACAGTTGTTGGGACATCCCCCCACGGCAATTTTAAACTTATGAGGCAGAGCCACATCGCCCATTCCCAGGAAAAAGCGCTTGTGAATCTCTTCGGACAATGCAAACGTATCAATCAGGCCGTATTGGCAAGTAGTCCCCTTACAGGATACCACAGGGCGGATCTTATCGCCGGTTCCCCCGGTTATCAGCCCTTCCCTGGCGATGTATTCCTGAAATTTTTCTACATTTTCATAGGGTATGCCCTGTACTTCGATGGACAGGCGGGTGGTAAAAGTAATGTTTCCATTTCCATACAGCTTTGCAGCTTCCGCTACGCAGCTTAACTGGCTGGCAGTGACCTTTCCGTTGACGGTCAGAACCCGTGCGGAAAAGTTATCGGTTCCTTTGTTACTTAAGAAGCCCATGCCTTTTAGACGTTTTTCTTCTGCGGGTTTGATGGTAAGTGGTGCCATATCGTTCCTCCTCTGTTTTGTGTGACTAGTGTCATTTTTTTCCTACCCATAGTATAGCACTTGTATATGTATTTGAGAAATGATATTATTGTATGATAAACATAGGAAATTCCTATAATGAAAGGAAAGAGAATATGACCATACGTCATTTAAGGATTTTTGTGGCTGTGGCAGAGACCGGACAGATGAGCAGGGCGGCGAGACTGTTATATCTGACCCAGCCAACGGTGAGTCAGGCTGTCCGGGAGCTGGAAGAGCATTATCACACGCTGCTGTTTGAGCGGCTTTCCAAAAGACTTTATATTACCGAGGAGGGAAAGCGGCTTCTGGCTCTGGCCAGGGAGATTTTGTCCCGTTTTGACTATCTGGAGGAACAGATGCTAGAGACTAAAGAGCGGGAGCATCTGCGCATTGGTATGACCCTGACTGTGGGAAGCTGTCTGCTGCCGGAAATCTTGCGACAACTGAAAGGAAGACATCAGAAGACAGAAGTCTATACGTTTGTAGGGAATACCAGAACTATTGAAGAGAAGTTGTTACTTGGAGAATTGGGAATCGGGATTGTGGAAGGACAAGTGGAGAGTGGGGATCTGATCAGTATTCCGAAGATGAGAGACGTGCTGGTGCTGGCCTGTGCAGCAGACCATCCTATGGCAGGGAAAAAATGTATGGGTCTGGCAGAGCTGGAGGGACAGCGCTTTGTTATGCGGGAGAAGGGCAGTGGAACGAGGGCTTTGTTTGATGCGTATCTGGAACGGGAAGGATTATCTATCTGTAACTGTCTGGAGACCGATTCTGTGGATATTATTCGCAAGGCTATACTCTATGACGGTTGTATGGCCGTGGTATCCGAAAGGCTCTTGAGGGATCAGATTCAGCAGGGAGAGATTTATGCGTTTTACAGAGAAGATAGGGGCTGGGAGCGTTCCTTTAATCTGGTATATCATAAGGACAAATATTTAACTCCATCCATGCAGGCGCTGGGAGAGTTGTTGGAACAGTTTGGCAGGGAGGCTGCGCCGGATATGGAAGGGGCCGGAGTCATTGGCTGTGGGGTATGAGAGAACCCTCCCCTGCATATATGTAGGATAAGCACACGATTTAGGTGAATATATGGCGACGGATCAAAAAATTGAAAATTTGCTAAACCTGGCATTGGAGGCCACGCCGGAGGAACGGGAGAAATCCCTGTCCCTCAACGTGGGTTTTGAGCCGGAGACAAAGCGGTGGGAGGTGATTGTAAAGTATACGGGAGACATTTCCAGACTCAGATCGGAGCAAGTTCGTATTACAGAGCTTTCGAATGAGTACGCGATTATCAACCTGCCTGAGGAGCTGATTAGGGATTTAACAAGCCAGCCGGAGATTGAATTTGTGGAAAAACCTAAAAGGCTGCTATTTGCGGTAGATCAGGGAAGGAGCGCCTCCTGTATGAGCCCCTTGCAAAACGCCGGATATGATCTGTTTGGCCAAGGAATCTTAGTGGCCATATTAGATTCCGGTGTGGATTATTTTCACCCGGACTTTCGCAATCCGGATGGAAGTACCAGGCTGTTAAATTTGTGGGATCAGACGGTAGAGGGAAATCCGCCGGAGGGCTATGAGCTTGGAACAGAGTTTACCAGGGAACAGATCAACCAGGCCTTAAACCAGCCTACCAGGGAAGAGGCATACCGCTTGGTACCGTCACGGGACGTAAGCGGTCACGGTACCCAGGTATTGGGGATTGCGGCAGGCAATGGGGCTGCTTCGGGCGGGCAGTATCGGGGCGTAGCATCCCAGAGTCCTCTTCTGGTGGTAAAGCTGGGATTGCCTTCTCCCAACTCTTTTCCGAGAACTACGGAACTGATGCAGGCCGTGGATTATACGATAAAAAAGGCAATCGAGTATCAGCTTCCCGTGGCGATCAATTTAAGCTTTGGAACGGTCTATGGGGGGCATGATGGAAGAGAACTTCTGGAAACCTATCTGGATGACATGGCAAATATCTGGAGAACTACGATTATTGCGGGAACGGGGAATGAAGGAGCCGCAGCCGGCCATACTTCGGGGATTTTACAGGAAGGGCAGATACAGGAGATCCAATTAGGCGTGGGAGCGGGAGAGGTATCTATTAATTTGCAGTTATGGAAAAACTATGTGGATGAATTTCAGATTGAATTGATCTCTCCATCTGGTCAGATCCTAGGTCCCTTTCAGGAAATTCTGGGGGCCCAGCGGTATTTGACAACCGATACAGAACTGTTAGTTTACTATGGGGAACCTAAGCCATATAGTGAGTCTCAGGAGATCTATGTAGACTTTCTGCCCAGAGCGGATTATATTGACGCCGGTATCTGGAGAATCCGACTAACTCCGGTGCATATTATTTCCGGGGCTTTTGACATGTGGTTGCCTGCGTCCGGTGTTTTGAACCTAAATACCAGATTCTATGAACCTACGGCAGAAACGACCCTGACCATTCCTTCTACGGCACGCAAAGTCATCTCTGTGGGGGCCTATGATTCCAGACGGATGACCTATGCGCCTTTTTCAGGCAGGGGTTATACCAGGGACGGAGGGATGATAAAGCCAGATCTGGCGGCTCCCGGAGTGGATATCACAACCACGGCCGTGGGAGGAGGATATACGGTGGTTTCCGGAACTTCTTTTGCGGCTCCCTTTGTGACAGGAGCTGCGGCTATGCTGATGCAGTGGGGACTTACGGATGGAAATGATCCTTATCTGTACGGAATGAAGGTTCGGGCCTATCTCACCAGGGGAGCCAGACATTTGAATGTGCAAAGAGAGTACCCGAACCCCACTCTCGGGTGGGGGGTTTTATGTGTGGAGCAGAGTCTGCCGGGATAATAGAGAAATGAAAAAGGAAGACTTATGAAATACTAATACGATGGAAAATTTCTTTATACATTTTTAATGATTCCTGTGAGATAATGAATCAGAAGGAATTATGTCCGGACAAAAGGTATGATTCCCGGAGACAGACTTGCGTAAGGGGGAAGAACATGGAGGAACAAAGACCGAATCCGCAGAAATTGCTTGCGTCCATTCAGGAGCAGGAGGATCAGTCTTCCAAAGGAAAATTGAAAATTTTCTTTGGGTATGCAGCCGGAGTCGGAAAGACGTACGCCATGCTGGAGGCTGCGCATGAGGCGAAAAAAGCGGGGAGAGATGTGGTGGTCGGGTATGTGGAACGCCATACCAGGCCGGATACCTTGGCTCTTTTAGAGGGTCTGGAGCAGATTCCCTATAAAAAAATCGACTACAAAGGAGTGACCTTGCGGGAATTTGATCTGGACACGGCGCTTAAGCGCCGCCCGGATTTGATTTTGGTGGATGAGCTGGCGCACAGCAATGCCAGCGGGTGTCGGCATGCCAAGAGGTATCAGGATGTGGAGGAGCTTTTGCGTGCCGGAATTGATGTGTATACCACCGTAAATGTACAGCATTTGGA
>CABSEG010000072.1 GCA_902476645.1 uncultured Lachnospiraceae bacterium
CCTCCAAAATCAGATGCATAGGGTTGTGCAACATCGCCTTTTTCATCTGAGCCGGCCTCCCCCACAGGATAAAGACTATGGGCCTGTCTTGTTTGTTCAGAATCCGAATCGCTGCATCTGTAAACTCTTCCCATCCAATATCCCTGTGAGAATGGGCCTGATGGGCCCGCACAGTCAAAACTGTATTCAAAAGCAAGACACCCTGATCCGCCCATTTCTTCAAATATCCATTATTGGGGATATAACAGCCACAGTCATCTCTCAGCTCTTTGTAGATATTTACCAAAGAGGGGGGAATCTCAGTCCCGGGTTTTACCGAGAAGCAAAGGCCATGGGCCTGGCCCACCCCGTGGTAGGGATCCTGTCCCAGGATGACCACCTTAACCTTATGAAGAGGCGTAAAGTCAAAGGCATTAAAAATATCATTGGCATCCGGAAATATCCGGTAGTTCTGATATTCTTCCATCACCTTTGTATAAAGTTTTTTATAGTAGGGCTTTGCGAACTCTGGTTTTAATGGTTCCAGCCAATCATTTGTAATGGGCATATGGTCTCCTCCTTATATCCTGACCGGAACGCCCCGTCCGTCCAGGTACTTTTTGACTTCTCCAATCTCCAATTCTTTATAGTGAAACAGAGACGCAGCCAAAGCAGCGTCGGCCTTTCCCACCGTCAACGCTTCATAGAAATGTTCCGCCGTCCCGGCTCCCCCTGAGGCAATAACAGGGATAGAAACACTCTCCGCAACAGCCTTGGTCAGCTCCAGATCGTATCCTGCCTTCGTCCCGTCACAGTCCATGCTGGTTAAAAGAATCTCTCCTGCTCCCAGCGTTTCTGCTTTCATCGCCCATTCTACTGCATCAATTCCCACGTCAATACGACCGCCGTTTTTATAGATATTCCAGCCGTCTCCTTCCTCTCTTTTTCTGGCATCAATGGCCACCACCACGCACTGACTTCCGAATTTGTCAGCGGCCTGGCTGATCAGATTTGGATTGTTGATAGCGGAGGAATTAATAGAAATCTTATCTGCCCCTTCCCGAAGCAGCGCTCTGAAATCCTCCACACTGCGGATACCACCTCCTACGGTAAACGGGATAAACACTTTCTCCGCTACCTTGCGCACCATGTCCACTACTGTACTTCTGGCATCTGAGGAAGCTGTAATATCTAAGAATATCACCTCATCTGCCCCTGCCTGATCATAGGCGGCAGCAATCTCCACCGGATCCCCCGCATCCCGCAAATTAACAAAATTAACCCCTTTTACCACTCTTCCGTTGTGCACGTCCAGGCATGGGATGATTCGTTTTGTAAACATTTCAATCCTTCTCCTTTCCAATGGCGGCAAAATTTTTTAGTATTTGAAGCCCCACATGGCTACTCTTTTCCGGGTGAAACTGGCAGGCAAACACCTGATCTTTTTCCACGGATGCATGAATTGTTGTGCTATACCAGGTAGATGCCTTTACAATTTCGGGTTCTTTAGCTTTTAAATAGTAAGAATGTACGAAATATACATACGGATGTTCCTCTATCCCGGAAAACAACCTGCCATCATTGACAAGATCCAGAGAATTCCATCCCATATGGGGAATCTTTAGTCCCTCCATGGACGGAATCCGAAGAATCTCCCCCTTTAAGATGCCAAGACCGCTTACCCCCGGGCACTCCTCACTCTGTTCAAACAAAAGTTGCAGACCGAGACAAATTCCCAAAAAAGGAATCCCTTTCTCTACTACATCATAGATTACCCGATCTAATCCGTAAGCCTTCAGATTTTCCATGGCATCCCCAAATGAACCCACCCCTGGAAGGATAATCTTATCTGCACTTCTTAGCAAGTCAGGGTCTCTTGAGACTGCCGTCTCTTCTCCTATAAAATGCAAAGCCTTCTCCACACTTTTTATATTGCCTGCATCATAATCGATAATCGCTATCATATATAACTTCTCCTCATATCTTTTTTAGCTCCTTCTTCCTGTCGATTCCCTGTCTCTTAAGACAGCGCGTAACATATTTATAGAATACCACATAATCCACTTTCTATGGTAAACATTTTTCATTTAGCAAAATCTCCACCGGATATCCTGCCACACTTATACTTCTCTCCTTAATCTCCGGCGTAAGTTGCGCCAATTTCGGATGAACTCTGACGAAAGAAGCCTTTTTATTAAAGTAAACCACCTTCTCAAAAGGGAACCGGATTACAGATGGAAACTGAAACCCACATCCCAACTCCAGCACACACAACCTTTTATGCAGGGTATGCTGCAACCATTTTGTATAAACTTCCCATTGGGGCAGATAAATGGACTCATCATAATCCTCATTAGTTACCACATTCCCCGCTTTCTGACTACCGCATGGGGCTACAATACGTTCCCTTTTCAGGGTAGATTCGTAAATCAAGTCATCTGTCATCAGGGTAACCACAAAGTAATTTTTTTCTTCCATCCACTTACCTAAAAGATCATAGGCCCGTTTCATATGCTCCGCCTTAGCTTTCGACGGAGCAAAATCCATTCCTATTCCTACTAAAACCAAATCCGCATCCGCAATTCTGTTCTTTATTTTCTCAAGCATCTCGTCTCCATTCCTTTCTCCGACAGGTTTCTTCCCATCAATACCCCCATCACAGAAGCCATCATCAACCCTCTGGTCCACCCACTGGAGTCCCCCAGACAATACAGTCCCCGGATATTGGTATGAAAATTCCGGTCCATCTTCACTCGGTTGCTGTAGAACTTAAGTTCCGGAGAATACAGCAAAGTCTCCTCGGAAGCAAATCCCGGCACAACCTGATCCACTGCCTGGATAAAGTGGATGATATTTACCATAGCCCGATAGGGCATAGCTGCAGTAATATCTCCTGCTTCCGCGTCTGGCAGAGTTGGTTTTACATTGGAACGACTAAGCTCTTTCGGCCAGGTTCTCTTCCCATCCAAAATATCCCCGTAACGCTGTACCAAAATGTGACCTGCTCCCAGCATATTTGTCAGCTCCCCCACCTTTCTCGCATACTCAATGGGCTGATTAAAAGGCGCGTTAAAATTATGAGAGCAAAGAATTGCCAGATTCGTATTGTTCGATTTTAATTCCTTGTAAGAATGCCCGTTTACCACGGCAAGGTCATTGTCGTAATTCTCCTGACTCACGAAGCCTCCAGGATTCTGACAGAAAGTCCGGACTTTATTCTTAAATGGTTTTGGATATCCAATAAGTTTGGACTCATAAAGCACGTTGTTAACCCGCTCCATGATCTCGTTTCTCACTTCTACCCGTACACCGATATCTACGGTCCCTGGCTCATGGGCAATCTCATGCTCCGCGCAAAGTCGTTCCAGCCAATCTGCTCCTCTGCGCCCAGTGGCAATTACCACATCTGTGCCAAAGATTTCCAGGCTCTCCCCAGCCTTTTCTATGACTATCCCCTGACAGACATCTCCATTTAAAATCACGTTGGAACAGCTCCATCCAAAGATCATCTCCACCCCATGAGCTCTCAGCCATTCCTCTATAGAACGATAAATTTCCTGGGCTTTTTCTGTCCCAAGATGGCGAATGGGACAATCCACTAATTTCAGCCCGGCTCCAATAGCCCTGCGTCGGATTTCCTTTACCTCTTCTGATTTTCCGATTCCCTCCACATGGGTATCCGCGCCAAATTCCAGATAGATTTTATCCGTATAGTCTATCATATTCTGGGTAAACTCTTCTCCGATCAGCTCTGGGAGATCTCCTCCCACCTCATAGCTAAGGGATAGCTTGCCATCTGAAAATGCTCCTGCCCCGGAAAATCCCGTGGTAATATGGCAATATGGCTTACAATTTAAACACTTTCCGAATTTACTTTTGGGGCAATGTCTTTTCTCAATGGGCTGTCCCTTTTCCACCATCACAATTTTGCAAGCCGGATTCTTGCGTATCAATTCCAAAGCAGTAAAAATTCCTGCAGGTCCAGCTCCCACAATTACAGTATCATATTGCTTCATAAGTCCCTCCTGATATGGCAGTCCAAACTTGCCCTGTTTCTTCGGGCTGCGCTTTCTCTGTGTCACTGTTTCCAAAATGATTATATCATTTTTTTCCAAAAAAAGAATGGCCGCAGCCATTCTTTTTTTATTCCTTATTTATTCTGTTTCTTTTTCTTGGCACTTACAATACCGACTCCCCCAATCACTACCACACAGCCAACCAATACCATTACCAATGGTATGATAGGTGAAGTATCTCCTGTCTTCACTGCTGTAGTTCGTCTGTTATTTGATGAAGTACTTCTGGATGAGGAATTGGTACTGGAAGTTGTAGTTCTCCCAGTAGAATTTACCGTAAAGGAGATAGACTTTACATAATCACTATTCTGATCTACCCACTTGGTACCGTCATACTTCATCTTTTTATATGTAACTCTTAATGTATAAGAGCCTGACCTGGTGGGCGTAAAACTCGCTGCCTCTTCCTCACCGGATGCAACCGGAAACGTATCCTTTTCTATTGTACTGCTTTCCGTGGTCCAGCTGCCTGAATAGGAACTGCTGGAATAACTTGACATAGACACTCTCCAGCTATCCGGCAAATAGATAACATCATCATAGGATGCCTCTATATTAGACACGCTGGCCGGATCCGCCCCCTTAGCTTTAAAGTCGATCCGGTTGCTCACTTTGTAGGTGCCACCGCTGGTAATTCCTGTCAGACTGACGCTGGTTGAACTTGCCGTTTTGGGAAGACGGCTGGTTTCTATGGTAATCTTCTTGTAATCCTTTTCATTTTTGGTTACATAGTTCACATCATCCACCTTCACCATTATAGTATAAGAAGTCTCTTCTTTTATATCGTCATCACTCTTAGTAAAACGAACCACACCGTTTTGGGGTGTCTTCCATTTTCCATTTTTCCCCAGCCGATACTTTTGTCCGGATACGGCGTTCTCAATGGTAATCGTATCATATTTACTCTCCACGTCCTCTTTTAAGATTGCCTTTGGTGCCTTGTTTGCCCTGCTGATCACGACCCCTTTCTCATACTCTGCCTCTTCAAGCTCACTCTGAGCCAGCTGATAGTTCTGAGTAAATGCGTCGTTTAGCTTGATGTTTTTTACCGTAATCTTCTTGTAAGTTCCGGCATCTTTCTTGGGAATCTCAAACTCTGCCGTAGCAGTCGGCGCCTCTCCCTGGGCGGCTCCGTTCAAAGTGAGTTCTCCTTCCACCTTTCTGCTTCCATTATAGTCCCTTCCTTTTACGCTCTTAATCTCCGGCGTCAGAACCGCTTTGGTCACCGTTACCGACAGTTCCTTTTTCACACTTGTGATCTGATACTTATCTTTATCTTCTCCCCCAAGTCTGGCCTCCAGATTTTCATTCGGCAGTGTGATCGTTTTGGGCTGACTCTCCACATTCGCATTCGCAAGGGTTCCCGTTAAGGAAGGATATTCGACTTTGTCACCGGGAAGGATCTTATCACTTTCCAGAGTTCCTACCACCGTTACCTGAGTCTTTCCATCATAAGGATAGGTTGCCCGCTCCGGTTTTAAGGTAACAGAAAGGCTCCTTTTATTCACCTGAAAACTAAGCGGAACTTCCTTTGTTCCAGTCTTAATTACATCCTTTCCATTCTCCGAAACGGCTTCCTGAAATTCAATCCTCAGAGTCGCTGTATAAGCAGTATCCCTGGGAAGCAGACCGGCTGCCGTATCTACGGAAATAGAATAGGAGCCCTCCTTGGGCAGATCTACTGGATATTCTGGTGTCGGAGCCGTTGTACTGAACTTAAATGCATTAGACGTATTCCCGACTATTTCCACTTTCGTTATTTTCGTATCTTTTTCTTTGTTCGTGTTGGACACAGTCAACGATTTTCCTTCCGTGGCAGAATAACCATATTCCACAGTGGAAAACTCAATGGAAGAACTGCTCAGTTTCAAGTCATCTGCCCCAATTCCTTCTTCTGCCTGGCTCTGTGTATCCGTCTCGGACTCCTTTGTCTGATCCGTCTCTGCCTTCTCAGTTTTCGAAGCCTCCGTCTGTTTTACTGTCTCCTTAGAGGCCTCTGTAGACTTTTCTGACATCTTTTCGGTTTCTTTTTCTGTGCTCTTTTCCGTCTCCTTCTCGGTTAGCTTTGATATCTTCAGCTCTGCCTTATCATCGTCAGTCACAGTCCCTGTAAAAGTGATACCGTTCACAACCACTGTGGTGATTTTACCTTTCTCGTTCGCTGGAAGCTTCAAGGTTAATTCGCCTTTCTCGCTGGTTTCCAGACCCTTATAGTCATAGTTATAATCTTTACCATTCTGCTTTACACTTAACGACTGAATCTTTGTCTTCTGATTTGTTTCAGGCAACACTATTTTCGTTAAATAGGTCTTTGTCTCTTTTGTAAAGCCAACTGTCTCTGACTCTTTTTGTGGCTCGCTTTCTTTCTCTGCAATCTTTGCGATTCCCGCTACTCCGGCAATTTCTGTTATCTTTGTCGCTGCTGCGGTTCCTCTTTGAATATCAGCAGCCGCTGCATTCGTGGGTACCATGGTAGCAGTCATTGCCAAAGACAAGGAAATCGCCATTAATTTTCTGACAAATCTCGCTTTCATAGGCTCATCCCCTTTTCAATATTTTGTATTAAAATTGTTCTCTTATCTTTCATCTTCATTTTAGACTGTTTCAAACCGATTGTCAATCAATTGTCAGTCATTTAAGGGATTCCTAAGCAACTATTTTTCGCTTTAAGTTTTTCTTAAGGATTTTCATGAGAATACCATGAATTAACCGGGTTTATGAAATGTATCCGATTCTTATGAATAATCTGTTCAATACTGCAAAAAAGCTGCCTCAGAAGTACTTTTATACCGATTAAAAGTCTCCATTGGCAGCCTTCTTTTTTCCCTGTTTTACTATTTAAACAGTACCCCAAACAAATTATACTTACTAAACACTGCAACTGTCACCAAAGACACGGTTGACATGATCTTAATAAAGATATCCAGACATGGTCCAACCGTATCTTTGAGCGGATCCCCTACGGTATCTCCTATCACTGCAGCGGCATGGGGCTCACTTCCCTTTTCTGCTCCCTCAATACCTCCTTGCTCAATGTACTTCTTTCCATTATCCCAAGCCCCGCCTGCATTGCCGGAGAAAATGGCGATCATAATAGAGCAGATGGTAGAACCAATGATAAGGCCTCCCACAAAGTCTGGTCCTGCAATAAATCCAGATAGCACCGGGATGACAATGGCAAGAAGCGCTGGGATTTTCATTTCACTGATGGCACCCTTCGATGAGATCTCAATACAGGTCTTATAGTCTGGTTTTTCCTCTCCTGTCAGAATGCCCGGGATAGCCTGAAACTGCCTTCGCACCTCTTCCACCATTTTTCTGGCAGCTTTTGCTACTGCTTCAATCAAGATTCCGGAAAACAGGAATGGCAAAGCTCCCCCAATGATAGCTCCGGCCAGAGTCAATGGGTTAATGATATTCAATACCAAATCTGTAGTCGGATCATTATACGCATACAGGTAAGAAATCATCAATGCCAAGGCTGCCAAAGAGCCGGAACCAATGGCAAATCCCTTTCCGATGGCAGCTGTGGTATTACCAACACTATCCAATGTATCCGTGATCTTTCTGACTTCCGGAGCCAGCTTACTCATCTCCGCGATCCCTCCCGCATTATCAGAAATGGGGCCATAAGTGTCCACGGAAACAGTGGCCGCAACAAAAGAAAGCATGCCCACTGCTGACATGGCCACTCCATACACTCCTGACACATAATGGGATGCCACAATTGCCAAGCCCAGGATCAGACAAGGAGCCATACAACTTTTCATACCGAGAGCCAGTCCCTGTGTGATAGTAAGAGCAGCCCCCTCCTTTGCGGCATATGCTACATTTCTTGTAGGCGTGTAGGAATCCGATGTATAATACTCTGCAATCATCCCGATAGCGACACCCGCAATGAGTCCGAAAGCAGAACCCAACCATGGAGAAATCCATCCTACCTTAAAATTAAGGACTGTAAACGAATCTCCGTGGAACAGTATCCAGGTTGCCGCCAAACCAAATACCAATGTAGCGCCCGCCGACACATATGTAGCCGCGTTCAATTCCTTGTGGGGAAAATCTGAAATATTTTTTCTCATGAGCAGCCAACCGATTCCGATAACACAGGCGATCAGTCCAAGAGAGCAAAAAACCACCGGATAGACGAACATAGCTTTCAGCATTTCGTTGGTGACTGCCCCACTCTTTAATGCATTACTCGTGGTAAACAGAGAAAAAGCCAATATAATCGCTGAGGAAATGGCGCCCATATAGCTTTCCAGAAGATCACTTCCAAGCCCTGCCACATCTCCCACATTGTCACCCACATTATCTGCAATGGTGGCCGGATTGCGGGGATCATCCTCAGGAATATGAGCTTCTGTCTTTCCCACCAAATCGGCACCCATATCTGCCGCTTTCGTATAAATGCCTCCTCCTACACGGTTAAACATGGCCACAATAGAGCATCCCAAAGCATATCCTGAGACCGTCATCGTAAATGGCACAAAACTGACTCCCATCCAATTGGTAGTTTCGGTAAACTGTGCCGCATTCAACTGTCCCAATCCGTATCCGAAAATCAACAGCACCATAAGAAGCCCCAGTAGCGCAAAGCCTGCTACACAAAGCCCCATCACTGAGCCTCCCCGAAAGGCTACCTGCAGAGTTTTGCCCAGCTTTTTTGTGGTTCTGGCTTCGTTTGCCACCCGGACATTGGCATAGGTGGCAATTCTCATACCGATAAATCCGGCACATCCGGACATAACAGACCCGATCAGCAATGCAGCTCCCGTCGTCCAACTGGTGACAATCCCCATAATAATAGCCACAACTACAACAATCACATACAATACCTTATATTCGTAATTGATAAATGCATTAGCCCCAATACGAATTGCCGAAGCAATTTCCTCCATCTCGCTGGTTCCCTCTTTCATTCTCTTAACACGGAAAAAGTTGTAGGCTGCAAATCCTACTGCTGCCAGCACAGCGATAAACAGTAAAATCAGATATTCCATAAAATCCCCCTTTCTGCAAGTCCTTGTCTGTTTTTACTATCCTTCTGCCACTCCTTTGAAACCTTTCCGGATCATTCTATTTTCCCGGAATACCTCCTCATTTCGGCTTATCGCATTCCTCCCTTCCTATTGCCCCAAAAGAATATCTTCTCTTTATTCTTTTGTCCTAAAAATCAATGTATTTTTGCAATATTATGTTTAAAATACACCAATTTTTAATCTGTATATTTGCATCCGGTTCCATTTTATCATGTTTTTTACCAAATAGATATCTCTATTTTTGATTTTTTTATAATTTTTGCTCCCTTTTTCTGTCTAACTTTTCCATTCCGATACTTTCCTCATGAGAAATATTTATAGGCTGCGGTTGGTGGCAAATTCTTTTAACAGCAGCGGATTTTTCTATAACAAATTTGAATTACCAGAAATAACAGGTATTTGGATTTCTGTCACAAATTTTGATGTATCATTCGTCAAACCGTAATCAATCATGGTAATCTCCTTTGAAAAACCGCTGATGGAATACCCCCGTTCATCTATAAACTGTAATAATTTTTCATAGTACCCCGGTGCATCTTCATGGCGTCCCTGAAACCGAATGGAGACGCAGGTTTCCTCAGGCAATAATCTGGTAGTGCCTTTAAAGTCGTCTTCCTCATCCAGGATAAGAAATACCATATCATACGACTGTATCTCTTTTCTGAGAAGTCTGCCCTCTGATATTCCAACTCCCACCTTGCCCAGAAATGTCACCGTACTGTCTTCTTCCTCTTCCAACTGACGTATGGAGTATTCCAATCCCTGATAATCCTGGGGCAGCAGATTCTTTTTAATAACTGTGATTCTTTTGGCCGGTTTTTTTTCTACTCTGATTACCTCCAGCTGTGAGGCCAGAGCATCTTGAATTTGCAGTAAGCGGTTCTGTATTTTTCGTTCAATCGCCTGCAGCTGTTTCTGCCTTTTTTTCACATCCTCCTGTTGTTTTTGTAATAGTTCCTGGATTTTCGGAATATTTCTGTTTTGTAAAAAAGCTGAAATTTCCTCCAGCGGCATGTCCAAGGCTCTTAAATATCGGATAGTGTTTAGGCGTTCAAATTGTACAGTGCTGTAGTAACGGTACCCTGTATCTTGGTCCGTATATTCCGGCCGGACTATACCGATTTTATCATAGTAACGGAGCGTGCTGATGCTGATATGAAACAGCTTGGACACTTCACCGATTTGAAACAATTCGCTGCGTTCCATTTGTTCGTCCCTCCCACAGTACATAAATCAAAGTATAACAGGCCATGATTCCGGAAACAGTTGGGGCAATTTTCCCCAACATTCCAAGGTTGTCCCCATAATAGGTACCAAAAAGATACACCATGGGAATCCTCAAAAGCAAAGCTCCTCCCGTACAGCTTACCATGGTCCACAGAGTTTTTTGTCTTCCATTTAAGTATCCATTTAGGCAGAATACCAGTGTAACTAAAATATAGTCATAACTGCAGGAGCGGAAGAAGGGCACCCCTGCCTCTATGACTTTGGGATCTCCTGAAAAGACTTGTATCATCGACTGTGGATGAACCTGGGCCCAGATCCAGAACAGACTGGATATGACAAGCGCAAACCCTAACCCATACCAAAGAGAAATCCTCGCTCTTTCCGGTTTCCCGGCTCCCATATTTTGTGCCGTGATAGCCGCCAGGGCGCTTGCCATAGAAGTAGCCGAAAGCATGGCAAAAACATCATACTTGCTGCTGATTCCCACTACGGCTGCGGCATAGACTCCGCAGCTGTTCATTACCGTCATTAGGTAGAGAAAGGAAATACGCACAGCCAGTTCCTGAAAGGAAATAGGAATTCCAAGGACAGCCAATTCCCTCAAGATGCTCCCCACCGGTTTAAATCCGGATAATTTAAAGTCAAAGAGAAATTCTTTTTTCTTCAGATACACAATTGATATACCCATGCTGACTCCCTGAGAAATAACCGTTGCCAAGGCGGTCCCGCCAACTCCCAAATGCAAATCTTTTACAAACAGAAAATCCAACAGAATATTCAGTATACAGGCAATTCCCACAAAAATCATTGGACGTACAGAATCCCCATAGCCACGCAACACGGCACTGATTGCATTATAACCGCATATAAAAATATTTCCAAGCGAACAAATGGTTACATATTGAACTGTCAGCTCAAAGGATTCCCCCGGCGTATGTAAAAGAATCAGTAAAGGTCTCTGAAAGATCAACATCAAGACTGTCAAAAAAATTGCTGTCACCGCAAAGGCTGTCAGTGTTGTCCCAATAATGCTCTTTACCTTACCATATTTTCTGCATCCCATATTCTGTCCAATTAAAATGGTGCTTCCAAGTGTCAGCCCTGTAATCAGGCTGGTGACAATTTGTGTTACCTGAGTCCCTGTGGAAACTGCCGCCACACTTCTGGCGTCACAGTACTTTCCCACCACAAATAAATCCACTGCTCCGTACAGCGACTGCAAAACATTTGCAACCAAAAATGGAACTGCGAATACTAATAAGGTTTTTACAATGCTTCCTTCCGTAAGATCATTTTTCTTCATCTGTATGATATCCTCCTTGAAATAGCTCCTTAACAGTTATAGATTAAACCCTACAACAACTATAGACTCAAGAAGAACCTGTTATGTTTCTGACTTCTACTTCTTTTGTATCTGATTTAAGCACATAATCACCACTCCTACAAACACTCCTAAAAGAAATGCGAGAAGGATTCCAGCGATACACATACGAGAGCTTCCTCCTATCTCAAATATACTACCACCTATTATATGTCTGGATCTTTTAAACTATGCCTCAATACTGCAGCGGTCGTATTTCCTCAGGTATAAAACCATTTCTGTGAGGAGGCACTCTTTTTTTCTTCCCACATATCTTATAATAAAATCAAAAGGAGGCATCCTAATATGAGCATGCCTAAAATCGAGTGTCAAGACATCTCCAAATGTTGCGCAGCTACCTCTCTTTTACAGTCTATCGCTTTAGAAGAGGCAGCAATCTCCCATATCCTGAATGCAGAAGGAGAAAAACTTCAAAAAGCAATTTCCCTTCACACCTGCTCTCAGAAAGATTTGATTGAAATCAACAAATCTGTAGAAGATATGGTAGAAAAGATCATTAACCTGGAGACCATTCTCAAGGCCAAATTGGAAATGATCCTTCCTCTGCTGGAAGAATGTGACAAATACGATCAACATCCCTGTAAACCGGAATGTTGAGAACAGACAGGGTAGGGCAGATTGCCCTACCTTTTCTCGGCCTAGGAATCAAACTCTCCTCCGTAATTCTTTCACTTTGTTTTGATATTCTTCAGTATGCGCAAACAGGCTATGACGCACAAAACCCCTCTGCGCTTTCTGCACAGAGGGGCCTATCCTATCGGTCAATCCTCAAAGGTTTCCTTTAATTTATCCATAAAGCCTTTTCTTTTTGGCTTTTCTGCCTTTTCTGTTTTTTCCCCTTTTCCAAGACTCCTGTCTGAAGCAGCATCAAATTTCCGTAAAGCCTCCTTGGCCTCCTCATTTAATCTGGTGGGCACCTGCACCACCAATGTTACATAGTGATCGCCGCGAATAGACTTATTTCTAAGGGAGGGAACGCCCTTACCCTTCAGACGTACCTTAGTATCCGTCTGGGTTCCTGGCTTCACTGTATAGATTACATCCCCATCCACAGTGCTGATGCGCACATCTCCACCCAGTGCTGCCTGTGCAAAGGTTATGGGTGCCGTAGAAAAGATATTCATATCCTGTCTTTGGAAAATAGGATGCCTCTGGACGTTTACTTCCACCAAAAGATCTCCTCTCGGTCCGCCATTTACCCCGGGTTCTCCCTTCTCTCTTATCCGGATACTCTGTCCATCATCAATTCCGGCAGGAATGGTAACAGCAATTTTCTTTCTGCTGGAAGTATAACCGGTACCACCACAGCCTGTACATTTTTCCTTTATAACCTTTCCGGAACCGCCACACTCCGGACAGGTTCTTACATTCTGAACCGTTCCAAACAGAGACTGCTGCGTATACACCACCTGACCCTTACCGCCGCACTTAGAACAGGTTTCAGGGGTTGTTCCAGGCTTTGCCCCGGTTCCGTGACAGGTGTGACACTCATCTTTCAGATTCAGTTCCAGCTGCTTCTCGCATCCGAAAACCGCCTCCAGGAATGTGATACGGACACTGGCACGTACATTAGCCCCTTTCATAGGCCCATTGTTTGCACGTCTTCTGCTGCTACCTCCAAATAGATCACCGAAAATGTCACCAAAGATATCACCCATATCACCGGTAAAATCGAAGCCCCCGAAACCGCTTCCCCCAGCGCCTCCCTGTTCAAAGGCTGCATGGCCAAACTGATCGTACTGAGCCCTCTTCTGAGAATCACTCAACACCGCATATGCCTCGGATGCTTCTTTAAATTTCTTCTCTGCTTCCTTATCCCCTGGATTCATGTCCGGATGATACTTTTTGGCCAGCTGTCTGTATGCTTTTTTGATCGTCGCTTCATCGGCGCCCCGATCGACACCGAGAACCTCGTAATAATCACGTTTACTTTCTGCCATATTCGTTCACCTTTTCTGACTTTGTTAAGATTAGCCGCTTGTGAGGCAATTATGCCACCAAACGCACGTTAAGAGGGCGCGGTCAGAAAGTAATACTTCCTGCCGCCGATCCCTCTCCAGCTTTATGCTAAATACCCATCATCCGAGCTTCTTATACTTCTTTGTAATCTCCGTCCACCACGTCATCTGCTTGATAAGAATCTGCAGAACCAGCAGAACCCATATCCGGCCCTGCGCTCTGCGCTCCCTGGGCAGCCTGCGCCTGCTCATAAACCTTTGCAAACACTTTCTGAGCACTCTCCATCAGTTTTTCCTTGGCTGCCTTGATCTCAGCCACCTGAGACTCCGTCATCTCCTCCGGATTTGATTTCTCAATCAGTTCTTTTAACGCTGCCAGATCCGCTTCCACTGCAGTCTTATCATTTGCGTCTACTTTATCGCCTACTTCCTCCAGTGCCTTTTCTGTCTGAAATACCATGGAGTCCGCATCGTTTCTGGTATCAATTGCCTCTTTTCTCTTCTTATCCTGAGCCTCATATTCTGCTGCTTCCTTTACAGCCTTTTCAATATCTGACTCAGACATATTAGAGCCGGAGGTAATCGTAATATGCTGCTCTTTTCCTGTTCCCAGATCCTTTGCAGACACATTCACAATACCGTTCGCATCAATATCAAAGGTTACTTCAATCTGAGGTACGCCTCTTCTTGCAGGAGGAATTCCATCCAAGCGGAACTGACCCAGAGATTTATTATCTCTTGCAAACTGTCTCTCACCCTGTACCACGTGAATATCTACAGCGGTCTGATTATCCGCTGCTGTCGAGAATACCTGACTCTTCTTAGTCGGGATCGTGGTATTTCTCTCGATCAGCCTTGTTGCCACACCACCCATAGTCTCGATGGACAGTGACAGCGGGGTGACATCCAGCAGAAGGATATCGCCTGCGCCTGCATCCCCGGCCAGCTTACCGCCCTGGACGGATGCTCCAAGGGCCACACACTCATCCGGATTCAGGCTCTTGCTGGGCTCATGACCTGTCAGTGCTTTTACCTTATCCTGCACGGCAGGTATACGGGTTGAACCTCCCACCAGCAGTACCTTCGAAATCTCACTTGCCGTCAAACCGGCATCTTTTAAAGCTGTAGTCACAGGAGCTGCTGTTCTCTCTACCAGATCATGTGTCAATTCATCAAATTTTGCTCTTGTCAGGTTCATATCAAAATGCTTCGGTCCTTCCGAG
>CABSEG010000073.1 GCA_902476645.1 uncultured Lachnospiraceae bacterium
TATCTGCGTGACAACATGGTGATTTATAAAGAACAGCTGGTACAGAGAGATCTGCACTACGCCATCATCGACGAGGTGGACTCGGTGCTGATTGATGAGGCCAGAACGCCTCTGATCATTTCCGGCCAGAGCGGAAAATCCACCAGACTCTACGAAGTGTGCGATATTTTGGCAAGGCAGCTGGAGCGAGGCGAGGCCAGCGGTGAAGTGACAAAAATGTCTGCCATCATGGGAGAGGAAATCACGGAAACCGGTGACTTTGTGGTAAATGAAAAGGATAAAGTGGTGAATCTGACAGCAGACGGTATCAAAAAGGTGGAAAAGTTTTTCCAGATTGATAACCTGGCTGACCCGGAGAACCTGGAGATTCAGCACAACATGAATCTTGCCCTGCGGGCCCACAATCTGATGTTTAGGGATCAGGACTACGTGGTAAAAGATGATCAGGTACTGATTGTAGATGAATTTACCGGCCGTATTATGCCGGGAAGAAGATATTCTGACGGCCTGCATCAAGCCATTGAGGCGAAGGAGCATGTGAAGGTGAAAAGAGAAAGCAAGACACTGGCTACCATCACCTTCCAGAACTTCTTCAATAAATATACCAAGAAAGCTGGTATGACCGGTACTGCGCTGACTGAGGAAAAGGAGTTCCGTGATATTTACGGAATGGATGTTATTGAGATTCCCACCAACCGCCCGGTGATCCGTAAGGATTTGGACGATGCCGTATATATGACAAAGAAGGAAAAGTTCCATGCGGTGGTGGATGCTATTGAGGAGGCTCATGCCAAGGGGCAGCCTGTCCTGGTGGGTACCATTACCATTGAGACTTCTGAGCTGGTCAGCGATATGTTAAAGAAGAGAGGAATTCCCCACAAGGTACTGAATGCAAAGTTCCATGAGCTGGAGGCTGAAATCGTGGCAGAGGCCGGAAGACACGGAGCCGTTACCATAGCTACCAACATGGCAGGCCGTGGTACGGATATCAAGCTGGACGAGGAAGCCAGGGAAGTTGGCGGATTGAAGATTATCGGTACGGAGCGCCATGAGTCCAGACGTATTGATAATCAGCTGCGCGGGCGTTCCGGCCGTCAGGGAGATCCGGGAGAATCCAGATTCTATATCTCCCTGGAAGACGATCTGATGAGGCTGTTTGGTTCCGAGCGTCTGATGAATGTGTTTAAGTCCCTGGGTGTGGCAGAAAATGAGCAGATTGAGCATAAGATGCTCTCCAGCGCCATTGAAAAAGCCCAGAAGAAGATTGAGAACAACAACTATGGAATCCGTAAGAACCTGTTAGAGTATGACCAGGTAAACAACGAGCAGCGTGAGATCATCTATAAGGAAAGACGGAGAGTTCTGGACGGGGAGAGTATGAGAGATTCCATCTTCAAGATGATTACCGATACGGTGGACAGCGCGGTGGATATGTGCATTGCGGATGACCAGGACAGCTCAGAGTGGAATTTGGTTGAGTTAAATACCGTACTGGTTCCCATTATTCCTCTGAAAATTCAAATTGAGGAAAAGATGAAGAAAAATCAGCTGAAACAATCCTTAAAGGAACAGGCTGTGAAACTCTATGAAATGAAAGAAGCGGAATTTCCGGAAATTGAACAGCTGCGTGAGCTGGAGCGTGTGATCCTGCTGAAGGTGATTGACAGAAAGTGGATGGATCACATCGACGATATGGATCAGTTGCGTCAGGGAATCGGCTTGCAGGCTTACGGCCAGAGGGATCCCCTGGTGGAATATAAGATGATGGGCTACGAGATGTTCGATTCCATGTCCTCCGGAATCCAGGAGGATACCCTGAGACTTCTGTATCATGTAAAAGTAGAACAGAAGGTGGAACGGGAGGAAGTGGCTAAGGTAACCGGAACCAATAAGGATGAGTCCACAGTAAAGCAGCCTAAGAAGCGGGCCGCGGATAAGGTATATCCCAATGATCCATGCCCCTGTGGAAGCGGTAAGAAATACAAGCAGTGCTGCGGTCGGAAAGCTTAAGGCATCCGATCGGAGAAATAAGGGCGGGTACAGGTATGTGCTGCGCCCTTCCCATATATGCGCCGATGGTTATGAATCCGGAAGGGGCAAAAAATATAGAATAAGGAAGGTGAGACTGTGGTTGAATTAGACCAGTTCAAGTATACGCTTGGCACATACGAAAAACCATTAGTGGAAGTGAGGGATTCACTTTGACCTGGCCGGGAAAGAACAGCGAATCCAGGAACTGGAGCGTCAGATGGAGGCTCCTGATTTTTGGGATGACCCGGAGAAATCCCAGGAATCTATGAAAATGTTAAAGAGTCTGAAGGATGATCTGGAAACCTTTCAGGCGTTAAAAGCACAGTATGAAGACATTGAGACCATGATTGAGATGGGATATGAGGAAGATGACGCCTCTCTCATACCTGAGATCAGTCAGATGTTAGACGAATTTATCGAAACCTTTGAACAGATCAGAATGAAAACCCTGTTATCCGGGGAGTACGATCAGGATAATGCCATTGTCACACTCCATGCCGGGGCAGGTGGCACAGAGTCCTGTGACTGGGCCAGTATGCTTTACCGTATGTATTCCAGGTGGGCGGACAAGAGAGGATACTCCCTGGAAGTATTGGACTATCTGGATGGAGAGGAAGCCGGCATCAAGTCTGTGACCTTTCAGGTTAATGGGGAGAACGCCTATGGCTATCTAAAGTCCGAAAAGGGCGTTCATCGCCTGGTGCGTATTTCTCCGTTTAATGCGGCGGGCAAGCGGCAGACCTCTTTTGTATCCTGCGATGTGATGCCGGACATTGAGGAGGATCTGGATATCGAAATTCGGGATGAGGATTTGCGTATTGACACTTACCGCTCCAGCGGAGCCGGCGGCCAGCATATTAATAAAACCTCATCCGCCATCCGAATCACCCATCTGCCCACGAATATCGTGGTACAGTGCCAAAATGAGCGGTCACAGCACATGAACAAGGATAAGGCCATGCAGATGCTGAAGGCAAAACTCTATCTGCTGAAACAGCAGGAGAATGCGGAGAAAGTTTCCGGTATCCGCGGTGAAGTAAAGGAGATCGGTTGGGGAAATCAGATCCGGTCTTATGTAATGCAACCCTATACCATGGTAAAGGATCACAGGACCAATGCGGAGACCGGAAATGTGGACAGCGTCATGGATGGAAATATTGATCTGTTTATTAACGCCTATTTAAAATGGATTGCTCTAAACGATCAGGAGAAGCAGGCAGGAACAGAAGCAAGGTAACGAGAAGCAAAATTTCATATAGACGCAGAAGGAAGTAAGGAAAAGCATCGCCGGAGATCGGTGGTGCTTTTTTTCTGTTTTTTTGGCTTAACAGAATGGAATAGGACAGAAAGGAGAGAATAAAGGGCAGATGGGATGAGTTAGGAGGTAATCATGGCGAAATACGAACAGGATGTAAAAGAACTGTTGCGGCTTCTTGGAGGAAGGGAAAATATTCAGGCAGTATCCCACTGCATGACCAGAATGCGATTTGTTCTGGCAGATGAGAAGAAAGCAGAGGAAAAAGAGATCGAAAAGCTGGCATCTGTAAAGGGAACCTTTACGCAGGCTGGCCAGTACCAGGTGATTATCGGAAATGAGGTTTCCGACTTCTATAATGAATTTACGGACTACGCGGGAATAAAGGGAGACAGCAAAGAGGCAACGAAGCAGACAGCAAGAGAGCATCAGAGTCTGCCTCAGAGGATTCTGGGCAGTCTGGGAGAAATTTTCGCCCCAATTATACCGGCTCTGATCTGTGGCGGTCTGGTTCTGGGGATTCGAAATATCATAGGAGAGGTGAATTTATTCGGCAATGGAACACAAAGTCTGGCGGATATTTCCCAGTTTTGGTCAGGCCTTTACCACTTTTTGTGGCTAATCGGGGAGGCAGTGTTCCACCTTCTTCCGGTAGGAATTGTCTGGTCTATCACAAAGAAGATGGGAACAACCCAAATGCTTGGCATTGTGCTGGGCCTGACTTTGGTGTCACCTCAGCTTTTGAACGGATTTTCCGTGGCCAATACGCCGCCGGCAGATATTCCGGTATGGGATTTTGGATTTGTAAAAGTACGGATGATCGGTTATCAGGGGCAGGTGATTGCAGCCATAATGGCCGGGTTTATTCTGGTGTATCTGGAGAAGTTTTTCCGAAAACACACGCCTGAGATGGTGAGTATGATTGTAGTACCCTTCTGCTCTCTCATTCCGGCCGTGGTATTGGCACATACGGTGGTGGGCCCTATAGGATGGGCCATTGGAAACTGGATCGCGGATGTGGTATACAGCGGACTGACCTCCAGGTATGGATTTCTGTTTGCGGGAGTTTTCGGTCTGCTCTATGCTCCGATGGTCATGACCGGCCTTCACCATATGACCAATGCCATAGACACCACGCTATCCTCGGCGTTTGGGGGAACCATTCTCTGGCCGATGATTGCCCTGAGTAATATTGCCCAGGGCTCTTCTGTGCTGGCCATGTCTGTGTTGCAGAAGAAAAATGAGAGGGCGGAACAGATTAATGTGCCTGCGCTGATTTCCTGTTATCTGGGGGTGACAGAGCCGGCTTTATTCGGCGTTAATCTGAAGTATGGATTTCCGCTGGTATGCGGTATGGTCGGCTCGGCCATAGCGGCCATGATCTCCGTTGGAGCGGGGGTGCAAGCCTTCAGCATCGGGGTAGGAGGAATTCCGGGGATTCTCTCCATTTTCGCCAGGTACTGGGGGGTGTTTTTGCTGTGCATGGTCATTGCTATTGTGGTGCCTTTTTTGCTTACCTTCTTGGTGGGAAGGAAGAAATTATCACCACAAGAGCGAAACGCACAAGTGCCGACAGCCTCATCCGGAGAGGATAGGGAAAAAGCAGAAGAGAACCATACCCAGATACCTGCGGGCCATACAGACTGCCAGGGGCAGTTAAAAGCAATTTTATCCGGCAATATCATTCCCATTGAGAGGGTACCGGATGAGGTGTTTTCTAAGAGAATCATGGGAGATGGGATTGGTTTTGAACCGGAGAGCGATACGGTTTGCGCCCCGGCCAACGCTACCGTTAGTGTGGTGATGGAGGAGAGCAAACATGCCTGTGGCCTTGTATTGGAAAATGGGATGGAGCTTTTGATTCATGTGGGAATCGACACCGTGGATATGGGCGGAGAAGGCTTTCATCTACATGTGAGAGCAGGGGAATCGGTACGGTGCGGTCAACCGTTAATCACGTTTACCCCGGAAAAGATTTTGGAAGCCGGACATTCCAAGACCACGGTGCTGCTTGTTACGGAACCGGGCAGTACCAGGAAAATGCAGTTTTATACAGACAGGAAGGCCTGTGTGGGGGAAACCGTCGTGGCAACTTATGAATAAAAGATGAGCGGAGGAATACGCTGGATTTTCTATTTTGTGAAAGAGAGGGAAAAGAAATGACAGATTTTAAAAAGAGCACCGTCTATCAGATCTATCCCAAGTCCTTCTGTGACAGCAATGGGGACGGATATGGAGATTTGAACGGCATACGGTCGAAGCTGGATTATATCAGAGAATTGGGCGTGGATTATATCTGGATGACGCCGTTTTTTGTATCTCCGCAAAAGGACAATGGCTACGATGTGGAGGACTATTACCGCATCGATCCGTGCTATGGGACAATGGAGGATTTTGAGTGCCTTTGTAAGGAAGCAAAAAAGCAAGGGATCCGGCTGATGCTGGACATGGTTTTCAATCATACCTCCAGCCGTCATCCGTGGTTTCAAAAAGCGCTGGCCGGAGAGGAACGGTATCAAAACTATTATATTTTTAAAAAGGGTAAGGCAGGAGGATTGCCACCTACAAACTGGGAGAGTAAGTTTGGAGGAAGCGCCTGGGAATATGTCCCTCAATTGGATGCTTATTATCTTCACCTGTTCGATGTCTCTCAGCCGGATTTAAACTGGGACAATGAGGAGGTTCGAAAAGAGCTGCAAAAGGTGATTCGATTCTGGATGGGAAAAGGTGTTAAGGGATTTCGGTTTGATGTGGTGAATTTGATCAGTAAGGGAGCCTTTGAGGATGATGATACAGGGGATGGGAGAAAGTTCTACACGGACGGCCCCCGCATTCACGAGTATTTGAAAGAGCTTCATGAGGCAACTTTTGGTCAGGATGCTGAAATGATCACCGTGGGAGAGATGTCCAGCACTTCTATGAAAAACTGTTTTCAGTATGCAGGTGAGAAGGAAAAGGAACTATCTATGGTATTTCACTTCCACCATCTGAAGGTGGACTTTTCAGGAAATGATAAGTGGGTGCTCGTGCCTTTTGATTTTCGTAAGCTTAAGCAGATTCTTTTTGAATGGCAGATGGGAATGGCCGAGCACGGGGCCTGGGATGCTGTGTTTTGGTGCAATCACGATCAGCCCCGGGCGGTATCCCGGTTCGGGGATGAAAAGCGCTATTGGAAGGAATCTGCCAAGATGCTGGCAACGGTGGTGCACTGTATGCGGGGAACTCCTTATATCTATCAGGGAGAAGAATTGGGCATGACGAATGCCGGATTCACCCATATTTCCCAATATCGGGACGTGGAGAGCCTAAATCACTTTCAGATCTTACAGGAAAAGGGGCTCACTGAGGCAGATGCCTATCGGATTTTACAAGTTCATTCCAGGGATAACAGCCGGACTCCAATGCAGTGGAGTGCCGGGGAACAGGCAGGGTTTACCAAAGGAAGTCCGTGGATTCAGGTGAATCCCAATTACAGAAGGATCCATGCAGCCGGACAGATGGAGGATGAAGACTCCATTTTTCATTATTATCAAAGGCTGATTCAGTTGAGAAAGGACATGGACGTAATCGCCTATGGGGATTTTACCCCTCTGGATGAGAGAAATCCTTCTGTGCTGGCTTATGAGAGGTCCTATGGGAAGGAAAGCCTTCTGGTCATCTGTAACTTTTATGGGAGAGAGGCTGTCTGGGAGAGTAAAGCAGATTTAACAGGATATCAGAGGGTTCTTGGAAATTATCCGGTACAGACTCGAAAAAACATATGGATCCTCAGACCATATGAAGCTTTGGTGCTGTACCGGGAAAACCGATCGATATAGAGTAAGGAGACGAAAGCCGGGGCGGCGGGCAGAGAGACTGTCCGTCTGTCACGGCCTTTTTTGCGGTTTTGTGTGCAAAAAACGGTTGCGTCCTTTTCATAAATGTGATAAGATCTTCCTTGTGAGTACAGATGTATTTACTGAGCGAACAGGAGGAAGCCGCATGACGGAAAAAAGTCAATATTTTGTGGTGAAACAAAAAGCGGTGCCAGAGGTACTTCTGAAAGTGGTGGAGGCCAAACGTCTGCTGGAGTCTGAGCGGGTGGAGACCGTGCAGGAAGCCACAGACCGGGTGGGAATCAGCCGCAGTTCTTTCTATAAATATAAGGATGATATCTTTCCCTTTCATGACAATGCTAAAGGAAAGACCATCACGTTTGTCATTCAGATGGACGATCAGACGGGGCTGCTTTCCGATGTGCTGCACGTGGTTGCAGATTACCATGCGAATATCCTGACCATTCACCAGAGTATCCCGATAAACGGGATTGCATCTTTGACACTGAGCGTGGATGTCCTGCCCACAACGGGAGATGTTTCCAGTATGATTGAGGAGATAGAAAGCAAGCAGGGCGTACATTACTTAAAAATTTTAGCAAGGGAGTAAGCGACTATGATACAGATTGCAGTATTAGGATACGGCACCGTGGGAAGCGGAGTCGTAGAAGTGATTAACACCAATCACAGCAGTATTAATAAGAAAGCAGGAGATGAGATTCAGATCAAATATGTGCTGGATCTGCGGGATTTTCCGGGAGATCCCATTCAGGAAAAAATTGTCCATGACTATGACATCATCTTAAACGATCCCGAAATTCGCATTGTGGTAGAGGTGATGGGAGGAGTGGAGCCAGCTTACACGTTTACCAAGCAGGCTCTTTTGGCTGGAAAAAGCGTATGCACTTCCAATAAGGAGCTGGTGGCCAGACATGGGGCCGAACTTTTACAGATTGCAAGAGACCGGAATATCAATTATCTGTTTGAAGCCAGCTGTGGAGGGGGAATCCCCATCATAAGACCGTTAAACTCCTCTCTGACCGCCGATGAGATCGATGAGATCACGGGAATCCTAAACGGAACCACCAACTATATTCTGACGGAAATGATTCAGAAGGGCTCGGAGTTTGATGAGGCCTTGAAGGATGCTCAGGATAAAGGCTTTGCGGAACGAAATCCGGAGGCAGACGTAGAGGGACACGATGCCTGCAGAAAGATTGCCATTCTATCCTCTCTGGCTTTTGGACGTCAGGTGGATTACACGGATATCTATACAGAAGGAATCAGTAAAATCACAGCTACAGATATTAAATACGCCAAGGCTATGGGACAGACCATCAAGCTGCTGGCTTTTAGCAGAAAGGTAGGAGAGAGCTTTTATGCCATGGTAGCCCCTGCGCTTTTAGGACCGTCGGATCCTTTATTCAGCGTCAACGGGGTGTTTAACGCCATCTTTGTTCACGGAAACGTGCTGGGAGACGCTATGTTTTATGGAAGCGGAGCAGGGAAGCTGCCCACTGCCAGCGCGGTGGTGTCAGACGTGGTGGACGAAGCCAAGCATTTGCATCGGAGTATTATGTCCTATTGGAGCAGCCATAAGCTGGAACTGACAGACATCAGCAATTCCCAGAGAAAATTCTTTGTGCGGGTCAAGGGTACTGTGGAAGAGGAGCTGGAACGGATAGAGGAAATCTTCGGAACGGTACAGCCTGTGGTAGTGCCGGAATTGTCCGGAGAATTTGGCTTTATCACAGAGGTGATGAGTGAGGCAGAGTACAAGGCAAAGGCCAAAAGACTTGGAACCGTGATCCACATGATCCGGATCAGAAGTCTTTAAAAGGCGGACGCAAAAGAATATGAAGCGATCAGATAGGAGGAGAATATGAAATATATCGTAGTGCTGGGAGACGGAATGGCAGACGAGCCACTGGAGATATTGGGAGGAGATACGCCTTTGAAACATGCCAATACCCCCACGATGGACGCTCTGGCAAAGGTTTCCGAGATTGGACTGGTACATACCATCCCGGAAGGGATGAATCCGGGAAGCGATACGGCAAACTTATCTGTTATGGGGTATGACCCTAAGCAGTATTATACCGGCCGTTCTCCGTTGGAGGCTTTAAGTATCGGAGTTCCCATGAAGGATACAGACGTAGCGCTGCGGTGCAATCTGGTGACGCTGTCTGAGGAGGAGCCCTACGAAAAGAAGACCATCCTGGATCACAGCTCCGGGGAGATCAGCACGGAAGAAGCCGCTATATTGCTGGAGGCGGTCAGAGCTGAGCTGGAGAGTGCGCATTACCACTTCTACGTGGGCACCAGCTATCGCCATTGTCTGATTTGGGAACAGGGAAAGGTTGTGCCCCTGACGCCTCCCCATGATGTGCTGGGACAGGAGATTGCCCCCTATTTGCCAGAGGATCCAACACTTCGCAGGATGCAGGAACGCAGCTACGAGATCCTGAAAGATCATCCCATTAATAAAAAGCGCAGGCAGGAGGGAAAAAATCCAGCCAATAGCTGCTGGTTCTGGGGAGCCGGAACGAAGCCGGCGCTGTCATCTTTCGAGGAGAAGAATCACAAAAAGGGCGTGATGATTTCCGCAGTGGATCTCTTAAAGGGAATTGCCGTAGGAGCTGGTATGGAGAATGTGAAGGTAGAGGGAGCGAACGGAGGGCTGGATACCAATTATGAGGGGAAGGCCCAGGCCGCCGTGGATGCACTTTTGAAGGATGGTTATGATTTTGCTTACATCCATGTGGAGGCCCCCGATGAGATGGGACATCAGGGAAGCGTGGAAAAAAAGATGAAAGCCATTGAAAACCTGGATGGCAGGGTCATTAAGCTGGTAAAGGAGCAGATGGATGCCTCCGGAGAGGCCTACCGTATGTTGGTTTTGCCGGATCATCCCACCCCGGTCCGGGTGCGGACGCACACCTCCGATCCGGTTCCCTATCTATTGTATGACAGCACCCGGCCAAGACAGGAAACATGGAACTACAACGAGGAAGAGGCAAAAAACAGCGGAAACGATATTCCGATGGGTTATAAAATGATCGATTATCTGTTTGAAACATAAAAAAGAAAACCAGGCTTTTTCCGAAAGCCTGGTTTTACCATATGATCTGGCACAATTGTTTTGTTAAACTTCTCCTATCAGGTTCCGGTAAAACAGGGCGTTGACTGTCTGCATGTAGGGAAGCACCCAGAGAAAGCCGATGCCGCAGCTTAAGACGGATAGGAGAGACAGTCCCACGAAGCTGACCTGCAGATAGAAGTAACGTCCCCGGTTTCCCCTCATCAACGTTTTGCTCCTGCTTAAGATTTCCGATACGGGGGCATCCGGATGATCCAGATAGAGGAAATATACCAGCGGATAGGACAGCAGCAAATAGACACAAACGGCCAGTCCAATCAGCAGAGCGAAAACTCCAAGTATCTGGATAAAAAAGAGATTTGCCCAAAATCCCAGGAAAAAGAGTAATATGGAGGGCAACACACACCCCACAGAAAGAAGAATCAAAAAAACAGCAATCAGGATGATCCGGTCAGGCTCATGGGAAAAGCCATAGAGCAAATCGGAAAGCTTGCCCTCTCTCCCTCTGGTGAGATTTAAGATCAGATAGCAAAAGCCTGCATTCAGGACGCACATCAGCAGAGAGACGATGAAAGAGGCCACAGAATTTAAAACCAGCCCTGGAAACAGGCGGACCGGAAACGCCCAGTTTAACACAGACGCCAGAATGCCCCAGAGCAGTCCTGTTACAAGGGTAGCTCCCAGAGGAAGGGCATATCGGCCCATCAACAGTGTCTTTGCCATCCCTTTCAGCTGGGAAGAAGATTTTTGTTCGCGCATAGGTGAATTCTCCAATTCTAAAGCTTTTGTATTGGAAGCGGCAGATCCGCTTTCCGCTTAATGCTAACAGTATATCATAGGTAACTGGAAAAAATCAATGGAGCCTGGGATCTTTCATTGAGAGGAGGGACATTTATGACAGGAAGAGAAGAAGGAGAGAAAAAACAGACAGAATACAGCGAGGAGAAAGAGAGAAAGAGTCTGTACTGGGCAGGATGGGTACTGTTGGGGCTGGGGGTTTTATATCTGGTTTTGGTGCAGGTCGTGGGAAGCCTTCCCAATCCCTTTGCCCTGCCCTGCCCGTTCCATTTCCTAACAGGATACTATTGCCCGGGATGTGGTGGAACCAGGGCAGTGAGACTGTTGCTTTCGGGAGATATTCCAGGGTCTGTTTATTATCACCCTCTGGTTTTGTACGGAGCAGTGCTTTATCTTTGGTTTATGATATCCAATACGATAGAATATGCTTCGAGGGGAACGATTCCCATTGGTATGCGTTACCGCAGGGGGTATGTAATTGTGGGAGTGCTCATTTTGGCTTTGAATTTTGTCATAAAAAATGCAGCCCTGCTGCTGTGGGATTGGCACATGCTAGATTAGGCAGAGCTGCATAATGAAAAATGGCCTTATTCTAAACTGATCCGATCGATTTTTGTAAGCTCCTCCTGGGTAAAGGAAGTGTTGGATATGGCCTTGATATTATCCAGGATCTGGGAAGGCTTTGACGCGCCTATCAGAACGCTGGTAACGATGCCATCCTTCAGAATCCAGCTTAAAGCCATTTCCGCCAGAGTCTGTCCACGTTCCAGGGCCATATCGTTTAAGGCTTTTATCTGCTCTAAGCGATGGGGCGTCAGGGCTTCTTCATGGAGGAAACGCCCATCTGTTTTGATTCGGCTATCCTGGGGAATCCCGTGGAGATAGCGGTTGGTAAGCATTCCCTGGGCCAGGGGGCTAAAAGCCAGTATCCCCTTATGCAAGTTGGAAGAGGTCTCCTTCAGGCCATTACGCTCAATAGTTCGGTCAAAGATAGAATAGCGGTTTTGATTGATGACAAAAGGACAGTGCAATTCTTCCAGAATGGAGGATGCCTTTTTTAATGTGGGACCATCATAGTTGGACAGGCCTACATACAATGCCTTTCCGCTTTGGACAGCCTGGGCCAAAGCGCCCATGGTCTCTTCCAGGGGGGTATCCGGATCCATGCGATGGTGATAAAAAATATCCACATAGTCCAGCCCCAGTCTCTTTAAGCTCTGATCCAGGCTGGCCAAAAGATATTTACGGCTGCCCCAGTTGCCATAAGGGCCGTCCCACATCACGTAGCCAGCCTTGGTACTGATGATCATCTCATCCCGGTAGGGAAGAAAATGCTCCTTTAAAATCTGTCCAAAATGTTCCTCTGCACTTCCGGGCTTCGGTCCGTAATTGTTTGCAAGATCAAAATGGGTAATCCCGTGGTCGAAGGCGGTAAAACACATCTGTTCCATGTTTTCATAGACACCGGTGTCTCCAAAATTGTGCCAAAGCCCCAGGGAGACGGCGGGAAGTTTCAAGCCGCTGTCTCCACAGCGGTAATAATCCATCGTTTCATAACGTTTTTCTGATGCAACATACATTTGTAATCCTCCTTAGAAGTGGTCACCTAAAAGCTTTCAGGCAGCGTTAAACAGCATCCTTTGGAATTTCCGGGGAAGGGGACTCCTGATAGGGGGTATAGTCAAAATAGGAGCCGTCATTTCCAGGCAATGGATTCCCAGGCATCTCATCTTCGTATCCTTTGAATCCGTCAAAGGAATCTGAGGGTTCCTCATTTGGCAGGTACTCATCTTCAAAATAGTCCATATACTCTTCCCACTGTTTCCGAAACTCAGTGTCATCCAGGTAAGTAACCTCCACCACAAAGGCCAGAGCCAACAACAAGAGGGTGGCTGCTATTCCTATGATAGACAGAATCAGACCGGATTTGGCCTGACTTAAGTAGGGCCGGGAAGGTTCTTTGGATAGGATGGCAAATAAGATGGAAAGTGCTCCCAGCGGGATGGAAATGTAAAAGCAGCAAGCCGTCACAATACTGATAATACCCAAAACCAAGGCGGCACTTGCCATACCAGAGGAAGAGTGGGGAGTCTTTGGGCTTTCCCCATAGAAAGAGTGCTCCTCCCGATCTGCGTCAAAGTGATGTTCCATAAGGTTCTCCTTCGCATTCTTTTTCATTAGATAAAAGATCAAACTTATCATACCATAGACAAATTTGAAACACAAGTGCTATAATGGCTCCTGAGAAACCCATATAATAAGGAGATGGCATATGGATATCAATAGAACACTGGCAAAGGAGCTGGCCGTGGAGATATGGCAGATTGAGGCCGCTGTAAAACTGGTTGACGAGGGTAATACGATTCCCTTTATTGCCCGCTATCGCAAGGAGGCCACCGGATCTTTAGACGATGAGGCGTTAAGACGGATGCATGAGAGATTGGGGTATCTGCGCAGCTTGGAGGAGAAAAAGCAGCAGGTTCTGGCCAGTATTGAAGAGCAGGGCAAGCTGACAAAAGAACGAAAAGAGCAAATCCTGGCGGCTCAGACACTGGTTGAGGTGGAGGATTTGTATCGGCCGTATCGTCCCAAGCGCAGAACCAGGGCCACGATTGCCAAGGAAAAGGGACTGGAACCGTTGGCAAATCTGATCTGGCTGCAGATGATAAAAACGCCCCTGGAGGAAGAAGCAAAGGCTTACGTAGCCCTTCAAAAAGGTGTGGAAACGCCGCAGGATGCCATTGCGGGAGCCATGGATATTCTGGCCGAAGCTGTGTCTGATGAGGCCTCCTACCGGAGGCGCATCCGGAATATGACCATGAAAGAGGGACGTATCTGTTCTGTAGCAAAAAAGAAAGAAACCTCATCCGTATATGAAATGTACTATGATTATGAGGAAGCTATTACAAAAGCAGCGGGCCATCGGATCTTGGCTATCAACCGGGGAGGGAAGGAAAAGTATCTGAATGTGAAAATTGAGGCTCCCCAAGAGAAGATTCTTGCCTATCTGGAAAGAAAGATCATTTTGCGGGACAACCCTGTCACCACTCCGGTACTCCGGGCAGTGGCCGAGGACAGCTACAAGCGCCTGATTGGCCCTTCTATCGAAAGGGAAATACGAACTGACCTGACAGAAAAAGCGCAGGAGGGTGCCATCAGCGTATTCGGAAAGAACCTGGAGCAGCTTCTGATGCAGCCTCCCATAGCAGGCCAGGTGGTATTGGGATGGGATCCGGCTTTTCGCACGGGATGTAAGTTGGCCGTGGTAGACCCCACCGGTAAGGTGCTGGATACTGCTGTCATCTATCCCACAGCCCCTACCACGGAGGCCAAAAAGCGGGCGGCCAAGGAGACATTAAAAAAGCTGATTCAAAAGTATGGAATTACCCTGTTTTCTGTGGGAAACGGAACCGCCTCCAGAGAGTCGGAGCAGGGAATTGTGGA
>CABSEG010000074.1 GCA_902476645.1 uncultured Lachnospiraceae bacterium
CCTTCTGGAACTCAGCCGCTTCCTTTCCAGGAAAATGAACTTCCTTACAGCCTTCGCAGTTGATGATGAAGACCTTTTTCCCCTCCACCAGCGGCGCGAGGGCTTCTCTGGATTTTAATTCGGTAATTAACATCTTACTTCATCCCCCTTACTGCATTTTTTCCGGCCTTAATCTTGGTGACTAACGGAATCTTGGAGGAACAGATATACTCGCAGCACCTGCACTCGATACAATCCATTACATTTTTCTCTTTCATGCCCTCCCAATTCTGCTCATCCGCAAATTTGGCGAAGTATAGAGGAGAAAGCTCCATCGGACACACATCCATGCAGCGTCCGCATTTTATACACGGCTGCTCCTGGGTATGATCTGTCTCCACTGCAATAATTCCATTAGAGCCTTTCATAATGGGGACATTGACATCGGTAAGGACGAATCCCATCATGGGCCCGCCTGCCTTGATCGTCACATCATCTCCAGTCACGCCGCCGCAGTAATCAATCAAATCTTTTGTATTGGTACCGATTTTCACCATATAGTTGCCCGGATTCTTCAGTCTCTCACCCGTCACTGTCACTACGCGTTCTACCAGGGGCATGCCCGTCTGAATCGCATCGGCAATCGCCTTTGTGGTGCTGATGTTGCTCACAACGCAGCCCACATCTGCCGGAAGGCCGCCTCTGGGCACCTGTCTTCCTGTCACACGCTTAATCAGCATTTTCTCAGCGCCCTGGGGATATTTTGTCTTAGCCACCACAACCTCGATATTGCTGTAAGCAGCTGTTTTCTCCTTCATAAGCTCAATAGCGTCCGGCTTATTGTCTTCAATCACAATCACGCCTTTCTCAGCGCTTACTGCTTTCAGCATTGCCTGAAGTCCAAAGATAACATCATCGGCAAATTCTAAAAGCACTCTGTGATCCGCAGTCAAAAGCGGCTCGCACTCACAGCCATTTAACAAAATCGTATCCACAGGCTTCGCAGGCTTTAACTTTACGGAGGTGGGGAATCCGGCTCCACCCATGCCTACGATGCCAGCCTCCTTGACAATCTCCACAATCTCATCCGGAGTCAGACTTTCCAGATCTTTATGGGGCTTAACAGATGCATCCAGGGTATTTTTTCCGTCTGACTGAATGACAACAGACAGGCACTCGCCCCTTGTGGCATGCCCACGGTTCTCGATCGCAATGACGGTTCCGCTGACACTGGAATGTACGGGACTGCTGATAAAGGCTGCTGCCTCTCCAATTTTCTGTCCAACCTTCACGGTATCTCCCACCTGTACCACAGGATTTGCCGGAGCGCCCGCATGCATAGACAGGGGAATCACCACTACATCCGGATCCGGAAATCTCTTCAAAGCCAGATGCTCCGTGAATTCTTTGCGCTCGGAAGGATGGACGCCGCCGTAATAGCCTTCCAGGCGATTCTCACGGATGGATTTTACATATTCATTTACATACTTGAAGTTGACTTTTGAGTAATCGCGCATCTGTACCGGCTGGTTTAGGAATTCTTCCAGACGCCCCTGTTTTTCCAGTCTCTGATAAATCTTTTCCCATGCGCAGTCTTTGTCGCCATCCACTTCACATTTTCCATTTTTTGCGCCGCCGCACTGTCCGTTAACCAGACTCTTAGAACAATCAACGATCGGACAGACTCCTCCGGTGATATTCAGATAACACTGCGCACATGCGTCGCACTTCCTTTTCGTCAGAGCCATGCCGTGATATCCCGTATAATTCAATGAATTGCTGGCCGCATATACAGGCTTCTTTGCCAAATCCGCAACCGTCTGGATTCCCAAACCGCAGGAAATCACGAAAACATGTTCTGCTTCTTCCGGTATCATATCCTGCAACTTCTTTTCTGTCTGGGTCTTGTTGCACAAAAAGTCGACCCTTGCGCTGCCTATCACAGTCTTTCCGTTTTCCGCAGCCATTTTTTCAAACTCACCACACTCTGGCTCCTCAAGCGTTTCAAATTCTTTGAAGCACTTGTTGCAGGCAATGATGAACAGGTTATCCTTATCGGCCAATAATGATTCCAGTTCATCCTTCCTCTTTAACTTGTACTTTGTATAGTTTTCCAATTGCTCACCTTCCTTATAAAGTTGATTCGCAAACCTGATCTGTTTTTGTTATTTTTTACCTTCTGTATTTTGGAAGAAAAAATAATCATAAGCAAATGAAACAGCTTGCAATCCATATGTATCTAAGCATAACACATATTAGCTAAATTATCTAGTCCTAACGTACTTTTTGCCATAAAAAAGCAGCTGTTTGCCAGGCCTTCCCTATTCTTCGGTCAGCTGCTTTTTTAAATAACGTCCCACAACGGGGGAGAAGTTGCGGATCTGGCGAATATAGGCGAAATCTTTTCCAAAAATCCTTCTCTCTGCCGTCAGATCCTCCTCTTCCCCGGCAAAGACACCCAATACGCAGATATCCAGGCCCCTGGCCTTTCGAACCTCCGTGGCGGTGTCCCGAACGGCATAGTCTCCGTAGTAAGGAGCCGGGTTACGGCTTCCCGGACGATTTACAATGATATCGTTGGGATGTCCGTCGCTGAGTACAATCAGAATCTTATTCTCCTCCGTCCTCTGACAAAGTCCCCAGGTCGCAGCCCGGATCGCCAGTCCGTCCCGGTTGTTGGAGGAGCCGTAAAATTCAAAGATGCGCTCATCTGCCTCCGCTCCTTCCTCATACTCCCGGAACCGCCGCATCACGGTATAATCCCAGAAAGTACAAAATCCCATAACCCGGTGAGGGATTTTCACATTGCTTAAAGCCCGGCTAATCATAAAGGCTTGAAGCGCTACCTGACTTTGCCTGCTTCTCTGGGAACCGCTGGCATCAATAAGCACATCCACCACAAACTCACTGCTATCCCGCTTTTGCGTTCGCTCAAACAACTTTCGATTTGAGGTTCTGCCAAGGTTCCAGAGACGGTTTGGTACAATCTTTCCATACTCTGACAGGCTGCTTTCCGCTTCCGTGCGGGCGAGGAGCGCGTACTTTAAGATATCCGTAAGCACCTCGATGTTTCCCATGGTCATCCTTCTGTTCTGGTGCAGCACTCGAAGGTTTCCCTCTTTTGCCTTTCTGGCATACTCGGACTGGGAATTAACCCGAACCATATCTGCGAGAATTCCATCCGTAAAATACAAGCTACAGTCTGCGTGAGCGCCCCGGCACACTCTCTGGTTGATCTGCCTTTGCTCCTGCTCACTTAAATAAGACCTTCCATAATTTAACTCGATATAGGAATACATCTTGGCCACGGCTTCTTCATCCAGACAGATGATTCCCCCGCCTCTGCTCTTTTCTTGTTCTTTCTCCTGCTCCTTCAGATTTCCCAAGTTATCTGCCACCTGGCGAAGGTATCGTTCCACCTGCGCTTCATCGCTTTCCTCGTTCAGAAAATCTTTCCAGTCAAAGTCCCGCAGTTGCCCGGCGCTAACAGTAAGCACATCCTCAAGGCTTCCGCATCGCTTTTCAAATCCCCGGTCTACCACCTGGTTATACAAGCGATCTGTGGTACGAATGAGCTCCATAGTATCCTTAGCATCCTCCAGATTCCTGATTTGACTGACCGCATCTTTTACCTGTTTTTCCCCATCCAGCCTGCCGTTTACCACGGATCGCAAAAAAGATAGCTTTAGTCTTCCCGTGGCGGTTGCCGTCATTTTCGTAAAATCATATTCCAGCATATCCGCAAAAGCTTGTCTGCGAATGTCCGGCACTCCGATGCGCTCCTGAGACACCCGTTTCCACACGGCGCTGTCCACACAGAGCTGGGCAAGCTGCATCAGAGGGGCCTCCTCCCCTCCCAGATAGATCTTTTTCACCAGGTACATACCAAAGGCATTCTTGTCAAAATATTTAGAAAAAGCGCCCTGTTTTACGGCGTCATAAAGGGAAATGTATTTGGATTTCTGAAAAGAGGCCATGTCCAGCCGGGTGTCCAGGCTATAATCTTCGCTGACGGTCCACATCAGATTCCGTATTCTGTTTTCGATTTCATATCTGCGCTCTTCGTCTCTTACCTCCATACGCTGCTCCTTAAAATACATCCGCGCTGGTCCAGGAGGATGGAATCCTGGTCATCACAATATCCTCAATCAGCTCCCGTTCAAACAGGTCAAAGGTCTTGTTGGTAATCCCCATGGCAATGGCCTGCACAGGCCCGAGACCGCCCCTTATAACTCTAAGCGCTGCCAAAAGTCCCCGCAAATCCAGTGCCTTTGTGGAGATCTCACTGTTTTCCGCTTTCTTTTGCAGATCTAAAAACAAGCCTGCAAACTGCTCCATAGCCTGCTCCTTTCCATCCGGAAAGGAATCTTTCAGGATCTGCATCAGCGTCTCTTTGGAGAGGGGAGGCATGGAGATTACCAGAAACCGGGAAACCAACGCCTCGTTTAGCTCCTTTGTACCTGCATACCCATAGTTCATGGTTCCGATGAATCTGGTCGCCGGATGCAGATCAATTTTGTCATATCCCGGGACATCAATGACCCTGCGGTAGTCCAAAGTTGCATGGAGCACAGAAACCGCATCGTTTTTGGCCATATTAATCTCATCCAGAATCCCGAAACCGCCGTATCTTGCGCACTGATATACGGGTCCTTTTCTCAGCTTTACCTGGTTGTCTTCAAAGGTATCCGTACCGATTAGAGTGCTGCTGTCCGTGTTCACATGAAAAGAAATGTTATAAACCGGTCTCCCGAACAAATAGGCCAGATTCTCTGCCAGCAAATTTTTTCCTGTTGCCTTTGGCCCGGAAAGAAGGAGATTTTCTCCTTCCAAAAGTCCGGCAATGGCCATCTCCAGAATGTCTTTTCCATAAAATCCCATGGAGGGCGGCATAATCCTGTTTAGCACTTTCTCTGGTGTCTCATAGGTCTCCCGAAACCGGTAAAGCTTCTCAATCAGCCCCCGGTCTACTCCCTGTCTCTCTAAAAATGCGACCATTTCCTGCATGTATCTATCTTCCTTTCCGATCATAGCTCTGACTTTTCAATCCTTTGCTATTTTACCACAGAATCCCCCATATGACGATTCTCCTTTTTGGATTTTTTCAATTTTTTATTGAATCTTTTTCCCAGGATGCGTATACTCTTAATGAATAAACCATTCTTGCGGCTGACGCACATACGGCTTACTTAACGTTACCGCGCAAACCATATAGAAAGGAACTTATGATGTCATATATTGATCTACATGTACATTCTACTGCATCAGACGGCACCTACACCCCAACCCAATTAGTGGAATACGCCCTGCAAAAAGGGCTTTCTGCCATCGCCATCACAGACCACGATACTGTATCCGGACTGGACGAGGCCTTTTCGGCTGCCAAAGAAACCGATCTGGAGATTCTTGCAGGTATTGAATTTTCCACAGAATATCAAGGCATTGACGTGCACATCGTAGGGTTGGATATGGACTATGCCTCCGGGCACTTTCAAAACCAACTGGAAGCATTCCAGGGTTCCAGGGAGCTTCGCAACCGAAAAATGATCCATTTACTGCAACAGCAGGGGTTTTCTATTACCTGGGAGCAGATGGTAGCAGAGTATGGAACCGGGATCTGGACAAGGGCCCACTTTGGACGCTTTCTGTTTGAACACGGGTATGTATCTGATATTTCTGAGGCTTTTCGCCTCTATCTGGGAGACGGATGCCCTTGCTTTATTCCAAGAGAAAAGGTAACGCCGGGACAGGCCGTGCGCTTAATCCGTGAAAGTGGAGGAATCCCGGTGCTGGCTCATCCGTTGCTCTACCATTTTTCTGAGCAGGAGCTGGTGGAACTGATTCGTAAGCTGAAAGAGGACGGGCTGATGGCCACGGAGGTCATGTATTCCACTTACACCCAGGAGGACGAAGCTTACATGCGAAGCCTGGCAAAGAGAATGGGACTTGCCGTCTCCGGAGGCTCTGATTTTCACGGCTCCAATAAGCCCCATATTGATTTGGGAAGCGGCTGCGACAATTTAAAGATCCCCTATGAGGTCTTAACCCAGCTTAGAAATGCAAGGGACAGGAGGAATGCCCATGAAGTTTAGGGAACGCTACATGCATGGGGAGGCTGATTTTGAAGAAATCTTCTCCCTGACGGATGAATGGAATCTTACGGAAGAACCCGTACCCTTGAGAGAGTATCTGGGGCTGACGGCAGAAGAGGAGGATGTGTGGGTAACTCAAAGCGACGAGGCCCTGGAAGAGCTGATGGAAAAAGAGCGAAATGCCAAGATCCTGTTTCTGGATCTGGACGGCACGCTTCTGACGGATGACAAGCGTCTGACTCCCGGAAACTTAGATGCCATCAACAGAGCCTTAAAGGCAGGACATTCCATTGTTATCAATACCGGCCGTCCTCTCGCCAGCGCAAAGCTGTTGGCTAAGGATTTATCCTTTGACAGACCAGGTTGTTACCTAATCGCTTTTAACGGCGGGGAGATCTATGACTGCGGCGCCAAAAAAAGCATTTACCGCAAAAGCATCCCTCTTCCCTATGTGCGCTATATTTTCGATGAGGCTAAAAAATGGGGACTGCACTGCCAGACTTACAGCAATACAGAAATCCTGGCGGAAAAGCCCTCTCCTTACCTGGAGCAATACCGAAAACAAACCAATGTGGACTACCGCATCGTAGAAAGCGTCACGGAGGAGTTGACCATTGAGCCGGTGAAAGTCATTGTTATTGACTTTGAAAATCATCAGGTTTTGGAAGATTTTCGAAGCGCTCTGGACGATTGGGCCGCAGGTAAGGTGGATCGGATTTTTACTTGCCCCCAGTATCTGGAGCACATTCCGCCGGGCGTATCCAAGGGGAACGCAATGGAAATTCTCTGCTCCCATCTGGGGATTCCCATGCGCAACACCATCGCGGCCGGAGATGAAGAAAACGATATCTCCATGCTGCAGGCCGCTGCTGTGGGCGCCGCCATGGTCAACGCGTCAGACCGGGTGAAAGCTTACGGGAATTATGTGACAAAACGGGATAATAACCATGACGGGGTAGCGGAGATCATTGAAACCTGGATGCTTTCCGCAAACACAAAATCATAAAGGTAAAAAATCCCACCGGGATCAGGAGCTTTAAGTCTGATGGTCCCGTGGGATTTTCTGTTCTCTCTATTCCATTGGCTCCGCAGGAATAAACACTCTGTGCGATGCCTCTTCCTCCGGCTGTGCCGCTCTCTCTATTGCTTCCTGGCAGAAGTATTCCTGGGCGCAGATCAGCACCTTTCCTCTTTTATCTACTTTCGTGTAGCTGCCGTCCGGCTGCAGAATATGTGCCTTCGTATTGTCGGCCAGCAAGACTTTCAAAATGTGCATGGCCTCTTTTTTTAAGTTCTCACATTCAATGGGGAAGAGAATCTCCACCCGCTTATCCAGATTTCTGGGCATCCAGTCTGCGCTTCCCATGTATATTTCTTCCTCTCCGTTGTTGTAGAAGTAAAAGATTCTGCTGTGCTCCAGAAACTCTCCAACAATAGATCGCACATGAATGTGCTCGCTGACCCCCGGAATGCCCACCTTCAGACAACAGATTCCCCTGACAATCAGCTCAATTTCCACCCCTGCGGCGGAAGCCTCGTAAAGAGCTGCAATAATTTCCTGGTCACACAGAGAATTCATCTTTGCAATAATGTGTGCCGGCTTTCCGTCTTTGGCATTCTCGGCCTCCCTGTGAATCAGTCTCAAAAAGCGTTTTCTCAGCCAAATAGGCGCTACAATCAACTTATTCCAGCTTTTCGGTTCTGAATAGCCGGAAAGCATGTTAAAGACTGCTGTAGCGTCTTCTCCTATCGGCTCGGAACAGGTCAGAAGGCCGCAGTCCGTATAAAGCTTTGCCGTAGAATCATTGTAATTACCGGTACCCAAGTGCACGTATCTTCGAATTCCGTCCTCTTCTCTTCGCACCACCAGCGTAATTTTGCTGTGGGTCTTTAGACCCACCAGTCCGTAGATCACATGGCAGCCCGCCTTCTCCAGCATTTTTGCCCAAATGATATTGTTCTCCTCGTCAAATCTGGCCTTCAATTCCACCAACACGGAGACCTGCTTTCCATTTTCTGCGGCCTGAGCCAGAGCGGCGATGATGGGCGAGTTTCCGCTAACCCGGTAAAGGGTCTGCTTAATGGCCAGCACGTTGGGATCTTTTGCCGCGGTTTTTACAAAATCTACCACCGGATCAAAGGTCATATAGGGATGATGCAAAAGAATGTCTCCCTTTCGGATCTGGGTAAAAATATCTTCGTCCGTCATCATGGCTGGCACCGGCTGCGGCTGGTATTTTGGTGTCTTATACTGGTCAAATCCCTCCATCCCATACATTTTCATAAGGAATGTTAAATCCAGCGGACCACTGATGGAAAAAATATCCGGTTCCTTAATGGAGAACTCCTTTTTCAAGATCTTCAGCAGTTTCTTATCCATAGAGTCTTCAATCTCCAGGCGGATAACCTCTCCCCACTGACGCTTCTTTAACTGCTTTTGAATCTCTTTTAACAGATCTGCCGCCTCGTCCTCATCTATGGTCAGGTCTGCGTTTCTCATGATCCGGTAGGGATGGGCGCAGACCACGTTATAATTCAAAAAGAGCTTTCCAATGTTACGCTCAATTACCTCTTCCAGCAAAATCACCCGCTTTGTCCCGTTCTTTCCGTCAGGGAGCCGGATGATCCTTGGAAGCACGGAGGGCACCTGAACCGTGGCAAACTCGGTTGTCCCATTGTCCTCCTTTTTGGAGATCAAGGCCCCGATATTTAAGGATTTATTCCGAATCAGCGGAAAGGGTCTGGAAGAATCCATAGCCATAGGAGTCAAAACGGGATACACATTCTCCTCAAAATACTGATCCACAAAAGCTTTTTGTTCCTTGTTTAATTTCTCATGCTCCGTGATCACCTCCAGTCCCTGCTGTTTGAGAGAGGGAAGCAGGGAGCGGTTATAGGTGGAGTACTGAAGGTTTACCAGCTCGTGGGTTTCTTCCAGGATCCTGTCCAGCTGCTCCTGGGCCGTCAGTCCCGCAATGTCACGTTTCGTATAGCCGGCATGCACCATATCCTTTAAAGATGCCACGCGGATCATGAAAAATTCATCCAGGTTGGAAGCCGTGATACTTAAAAATTTCAGCCGGTCAAAAAGGGGCAGGTTCTTGTCTCTGGCCTCGCTTAAGACCCTGTCGTTAAAGCTGATCCAGCTGGACTCCCGATTTGTATAGTATCCTGGTTTTTTAAAATCAAAAGGTTCTTTTCCTTCCATCTTCCCACTCCTCCTTTACATTACTTTTCTCTGCCGGATCACCGGACGGATCGCGAACACTTCCTCAAAAAAGGCGGCCTTCTCCGGGAAGAAGCCCTTTTCCAGAGTAATGTCCTCATTGGTGGTCACATGAACGACTAGCTCACGGTTTTTTAGGGTCATTTTTACGTTCTTAAATTTCTGCTTGTGACTGCGGTCCATGGCGTTTGCCAGACGCAGTATGGCCGTCAGCTTTGTGATCGTCAAATATTCCTGCTTGCCGATACTTGTATAATTGCTGATGGTCTCGTAATACTCAAACTCCTGGGTGTTAAACTTCACCACATTTGCGATAATCTCCCTCTCCATCTGGGATAAACCTATGATCTCCGTGGCCATGATGATGCTGTAGGAACACTCACCCACGTCGGAAAGACTGATGTATTTGCCGCATCCGTGAAGAATCACCGCAATCTGAAGAAGCAGCCGGTCTCTTGGCGTCAGCCCGTGGATTCTCTTCATTTTATCAAAGATGCCCAGCGCCAGCTCTTCCAGCACTTTGATGTGATTTTTGCTGCACAGATAGCGCTTTGCCATATTTCTGGCAGAAGCGATAATATCTTCGTCAAAATTGTGAGCTGCCTTTATGATCTTATTCTGAACGGCATACTCGTATGCAATTCCGTCGCAGAGATTCAATCCTGGCATCCAGATCGTCTCAGCCCCGATCTCCTCCATAAATCTTTTGTAAATCACCAGAGACGGCAGCAGCAGGGTTACCCCTTCCACTGCCACTTCAAATTTCTGGGCCACGTCATCCAGTGAGGAATGCATTACTTGATCATAAAGCTGGAAAAATTCCTCTCTGGACATGGAGTTGGCTCTGGCCAGATCTGCGATGTGATCTCCCACCACAATCAGATTTTTAATTTCCTTGTCCTTAAGATACAGTTTTTTAAATCCCTTCAATTCATTGTCGATTACTTCCTGTAGCATCAGCTCCATATGGGTGGTGCTTCTCTCCAAAACGGCCAGCTTTTCCCGAAGACGCAAATTTCCCATACGCACATTCTGAGTGGTTACTAAACTGTCCTTATCAAATAAAGAAATCTGAACGCTGCCTCCTCCCACGTCGACAATGGCAGTAGGTTTTAAAATCAACCGGTTAAACTCATTTTCCTTGGAGGCGATGGATTTATAATCCATAAACCGCTGCTCCGCATTGCCCAATACCTCGATCTGAAAGCCTGTCCGATTTTCAATATAATCCAGAAGCACAATCCGATTTTTTGTCTCCCGAATAGCACTGGTGGCGCAGGCCCTATAGGCATCCACCTGATATCCTTTCATAATCTCAGAAAAAGACTCCAGAAGCTCGCACAGAGCCTCGATCTTCTCCACGCTGACCTTGCCTTTGGAATAGGTATCCTTCCCCATCTCCAGCCTTCTTCTCACGCAATCGATTTCCCGCATTCCTTTTGCCTGGGACAGCTCAAAAATCTTCATCTCCACTTCATAAGACCCAATGTCAATTGCAGCAAATGTTTTCATCTGCATTTGCTCACCCCTTTCCTTCTTCCATTATCCTTTATGCATACTCTTTTTTCCCGAGCAGGTAATCGATAAACTGCTGTGCCGTGCGCCCGGAAAGGCCTCCGTGTTGCAGCTCCCATTTATTGGCTTCTAACAATAGTTCTTCTTTTGGCATCTGAATATGATATCTGGATGCCAAAACTTCAACAATATTCTGAAACTCCTTTTTGTCCGGTGCGCAAAAAAAGATTTTTACTCCAAACCGATACACTAAGGAGAGCTTTTCCTGAACCGTATCGGAGGCATGAAGCTGATCTCTTCTGCCCTCCTTATCGCTGAAATTTTCCTTAATCAGATGGCGTCTGTTGGAGGTGGCATAGATCAGGATATTTTCCGGTTTTTTCTCCAGTCCCCCTTCAATCACGGCCTTCAGGTACTTATACTCAATCTCAAACTCTTCAAAAGACAGATCATCCATATAGATGATAAAGCGATAATTTCTGTTTTTTATTTGGGCAATCACATCGTTTAAATCCTGGAACTGATGCTTATAGATCTCGATAATCCGCAGGCCCTTATCATAATACTGGTTTAAAATGCCTTTGATACTGGAAGATTTTCCTGTGCCGGCATCCCCAAAGAGAAGACAGTTATTGGCCCTTCGCCCCTCCACAAAGGCCTCTGTATTCTCAATTAGCTTCTTTTTCGCAATTTCATATCCAACCAGATCATCCAGGTGCACATGGGCAATATTGGTAATTGGCACAATCTGTACCCCCTTCTCGTCGTGGGCCACCCGGAAGGCTTTATGAAGCCCTAACTTTCCAACGCCAAAGTCTTTATAAAACATGGCCATATCTTCCATGAATTCATCCGGCGTCTCCGCCTTTCCCAGTCTTACGCTTAAGTCGCAAATCCGGTCCCGGATCCTCCTGTTAAACATTTTACTATCTTCGTTCACATTCCGGTAAGCACCAATCTGAGAAAAACAATCTACCCCCAGGATCTGCTCCAGTTCTCCAAAGTCGAAGTCAAACAGCTCCTGAAACAAAGCAAAATCATGGCGGGCCAGCGCATTGATACTTCCCTCCACCGATCCCTTAATTTCACAGGCTTTACTATATGCATTTTCATTGTTCACCAATAGATAGGTCAGATAAGCATGCCACAGATTTCCCCGAAACCCATAAGTCCCGGCAAGCTCCACCAGATCATGGATACAGGAATAATAAAGTCCCTGCCAGCTTGTGCAGTTCCATCTTTTGATCTCTTCTGTCTCTTTCTCCCGAAAGTGAAGCATGATCTCTTCCATCTTTGGAAGCAGAAGGTCCCCTCCAAAGTCCCGATATAGAATCATCTCCTCCGTTCTCTTTCTGTCTCTCATCTTCTCTCCTCCTCTGACCTTCCCTAATCTGGCATATGGCTTGGATAATTTCCTAAAATTTTCATATTTTTTGCTTCCTCGCGGATTCCCCTGAGGGCGTTCTTAACTGCTCCGTCGTTCAAATTCCCCTCAAAATCCACGAAAAACCGGTATTCCCAATTGCGCCCGGTCATGGGCCTGGACTCAATATTCGTCATGTTTAGATTGTTATAAATAAAATGGGAAAGCATGTTATAAAGTGAACCGCTTCTGTGGGGCAGTTCGAAACAAATGCTGATCTTGTTGGCATCCTTCTGGAAGATACGCTGATTAGTCACAATGATAAACCGCGTGGAATTCGCTTCATTTGTATAGATTTTGTCTTTCAGGATTTCCAGCCCAAAATATTCTCCCGCAAAGGCGCTGGCGATGGCCACCTGAGACGGATCCTGATCCTTTGCCACCTTTCTGGCTGCAACAGCCGTATTTTCCAGAGGAATTTGCTTCCAGTCTCTGTGCTCCTCTAAGAATGACCGGCACTGTGCCAGTCCCTGAGCATGGGAATACACCCGCTCTACCTGTTCCAGTCTGGTTCCGGGCAGGCCCAGCAGCTTATGTTCGCAGCGAATGACCTGCTCCCCCACGATGTAGTTCTCAAACTCTACCAGGAGGTCATACATATCGTTGACACTGCCAGCTGTGGAATTTTCGATGGGAAGGACCGCAAAGTCCGCGGATCCCTCTGCAATGGCCTCCATGGCATCTCTCCACTGGGCCACATGGAAAGAGTGAATTTGTTTTCCAAAATACTGCTTCATGGCCGCCTGGCTATAGGCCCCTTCCACCCCCTGAAATACCACCCGCACATGCTCTCTCTCCACCTGATCCACCTGGATAAAGGGCAATCTGCCCACTACACCGTTTTTTGCCAATAGCTGATACTGCAATTTACGGCTCATGGCCATGATTTGAGAAAACAGCTCTGCGATTCCATGACTGTTAAAATCGCTGTGGGCCATGTTCTTTACAGCCTGAATTTTGGCCGCCTCCCGCTCCCGGTCAAACACTTTTTTTCCAGTTTGAATTTTGTACTCTGCCACTTGAGAACAGATCTCCATCCGCTCTTCAAACAGCCGGACCATTTCCTGATCAATTTGATCAATCTTATCTCGTAACTCCTTTAATTCAACCATTGATCTCTCCTCTCAGTTCCTCCACGGTCTTTAACAAAAGCGGATGCCGCTTATAGGGCGCAATCTGAGACAGGGGTGTGAGAACGAAATCACGCTTGTGCATCTCCACATGGGGAATATGCAGATCCTCCTCATCCAATACCAGATTATCATAAAAAATAATATCAATGTCCAGGGTACGGGGTCCCCAACGAACCACCCGCTCTCTCCCGGAATTTGCCTCAATTTTATGAATCTGCTCTAAAAGCTCCCTGGGTGTAAGAAGCGTACGTATCTGAAGCGCCCCGTTTAGAAACTCATCCTGCTCCACACCCCCGTAGGGCTCTGTCACCAGATAATCGGAAATTTTCTCCACCTGACACCCCGGCAATTCTTTTAGCTCTGCAACGGCCCGGTCCAGATAAGCGCTTTTATCCCCCATATTAGACCCAATGGACAACCAGGCCCTATGCCACCCTCTCTCAATTTCCACGGACACCGTATCCAATGGAAGTCCCACCGGAGCCCAGGGTTTCTTAAGTTCCAGGTGTATACGCTCCAGTCTTGGTACCTGCATAAGCAGTTCTTTTGCCAGACCTTCCACAACGGCCTCTAACAGTTTAAAGGTGTGCCCTTCCATATAAGATTTGATCATATGGCTTACTTCCCCATAGTGAATAGATTCGGACAGCTCATCCGTCTGCCCTGCCCTTCTCACATCTGTATAGAGGGTGGCGGAGATTAGAAATTTCTGTCCCAGTTTGTTTTCCTCCGGGAAAACTCCGTGATGGCAATATAGCTCCAGATCTTTGATATGTATCTTATCCATCTTCACGCTCTCCCCCTTAAAATAGCCTGTGTCATTTGAATAATCCTGGCATTTTCCCGAATATCATGAACCCGGACAATCGCGGCTCCCCGCTCTACACCCATCACCGTAGTAGCC
>CABSEG010000075.1 GCA_902476645.1 uncultured Lachnospiraceae bacterium
TGACTAAACAGCTCCATTCTCTTTGCTGCCTTAAAATCCATAAAGTCCTTCGCCTGAAAATCCTTTACTTCTGCGGCTAATGTTGCCTTATAGTCTGTGGTATCAAATTTGGTAATCGGGGCAAATCCGATTTTTTTCTCTTTTATGCTCTTCCAAAATGTTTCCACATTCAAACCGATGGGAGTGATAGCTCCCATTCCTGTCACAACTACTCTTCTCATGCTTTTCCTCCTGCTTATATTGCCATGCCGCCATCCACACAGATCACCTGTCCGGTAATATAGCTTGCCTGCTCCGATGCCAAAAACGCCGCCACATCTGCAATCTCTTCTGGTTTTCCAAATCTGCCAAAAGGAATCTGGGCAACTGCAGCATCCTTCACACTGTCTGAGAGTACCTGGGTCATTTCAGTCTCAATAAATCCAGGCGCAATGGCATTTACGTTGATCCCCCTGCTGGCCAACTCCCTTGCCATAGACTTTGTAAGACCAATGATTCCTGCCTTTGACGCAGCATAGTTGGCCTGCCCCGCATTTCCAAGCACTCCGGCTACAGAACTGATATTAATCATTTTTCCGCCCTTTTGTCTGAGCATCTGCCTGGCAAGATGGCGAATCGTGTTAAATGCACCCTTCAAATTCGTAGCGATGACTGCGTCAAAATCTTCCTCACTCATTTTCATAACCAGATTATCTCTGGTGATGCCCGCATTATTTACCAAAATATCAATCCTCTTATATGTAGCGATAAGATCTCCGATCATTGCCTCTGCAGCCTTATAATCTGCCACATTGCACTGATAGGACACACCCTCTCCACCCTGAGCCTTGATTTGTTCTACCACTTCTTCTGCCCGTTCCCTGGAACCGTTATAGTTTACGATCACGAAAGCCCCGTAACTAGCCAGCTTTAAGGCGATGGCACGTCCGATTCCTTTACTTGCTCCTGTCACCAGAGCAACCTTACCCTTCAGCATATTTACACCTCTTCCTTCTTTATAAATTCAACGCCGAGATCACTTGCTCCAGATCTGCCAGCTTGTCCACATGATAGCCTTTTACGGTCCGGTCAATTTTCTTTAAGAACCCAGTTAGGGTTCTGCCAGGTCCGATTTCCACAAAATTGTCCACCCCTTCCGCAATCATGGCTTCCACACTCTGCTGCCATTTTACTGGAGAAGACACCTGAACAGCTAACAACTCTTTTACCTTAGAAGGGTCGGTTACATACTCACCCGTTACATTGGCCACATAAGGACTCTTTAGCGCTCTGATTTTCACATCCTCCAGCTCCTTTTCCAGTTTCTCCCCTGCTCCTGTTAGCATAATAGAATGAAAAGGACCGCTTACATTCAAGGGGAGCACTCTCCTGGCACCCTGCTCCTTCAGTCTCTGACCTGCTTTCTCCACTGCCACTGCCTCCCCGGTGATCACGATCTGTCCCGGACAGTTGTAGTTGGCAATGGACACTATTCCTTCGATGTTCTTACAAACCTCCAGAATCTTATCGCTGTCCATCCCGATAACGGCAGTCATAGCTCCTCCTCTCGGCACCGCTTCCTGCATATAAATCCCCCTCTTTCGCACTATCCGGAAGGCGTCTTCCAGGGAAATAGCTCCTGAGGCGATCAGGGCGCCATACTCTCCTAAACTCAATCCGGCATTCACACAGGAGGAAATTCCCCGCTCTGTCACTGCTTTCCACAGAGCAGCTTCTGTAGCAATCATGGCAATCTGCGTGTATTCCGTAATATTAATCTGATCATTTTGCTCAAAGCAAAGGGCCGGGATATCTAATCCGGTCACCGTGGAAGCCAGATCAAACACTTCCCGGCAGGCAGGAATCTGCTCATAAAAATCCTGTCCCATTCCCACATACTGGGCACCTTGCCCCGGAAAAACAAATGCTATCTTCATCTTTTTTACTCCTATTTATTTTGATTATCAAAATATATGGATATTCGATCCGGCAAATCCGAACCTTTCTGCCATACTCTAAATTGCGCAAAGGAAAGAGTCCCGCCCTCGAAACCCTTTCCCTTTTCTTACTTTCCAAGAAGTTTTTCCGCCTCTTCCATGATCTCACGGATCATCTCCTCACAAGTCTGCTCCCTTTTTACCAGCCCCGCAATCTGTCCGGCCATTACAGTCCCATGTACCACATCTCCGTCCATGACCGCCTTTCTAAGGGAGCCCAGCGTCAAATGTTCCAACTCTTCAAAACTTGCCCCCTCTTTTTCCAATTTTACATATTCTCTTGTCATCTGATTTCGCAAAGACCGGACAGGATGGCCGGTGGACAGCCCGGTTACTTCCGAATCAATGTCCTTTGCCTTGATCACCCGATCTTTATAATTTTGATGTACAATGGATTCTCTGGATACTACAAAACGTGTTCCCATCTGAACTGCCTCTGCTCCCAGCATCATGGCTGCTGCAAATCCTCTCCCGTCGCCAATTCCGCCTGCGGCAATCACAGGAATATTTACTGCATCTGCAACCTGGGGCACCAGCGTCATGGTGGTCTGGGAACCAATATGTCCCCCTGATTCCATTCCCTCAGCTACTACAGCGTCTGCTCCGTATCTTTCCATTCTTTTGGCAAGCGCAACGGATGCCACCACCGGAATCACCTTGACTTTCGCCTGCTTCCACATATCCATATACTTCTCCGGATTTCCCGCACCGGTGGTTACGACTTTAATCCCCTCTTCTACGATCACCTTCGCTACTTCGTCCGCATACGGACTTAACAGCATAATATTCACTCCAAAAGGCCGATTGGTCAGCTCCTTAGCTCTTCTGATTTCTTGTCTGACCACATCAGCCGGCGCACTTGCCGCTCCTATCAATCCCAGGCCTCCTGCTGCGGAAACAGCTGCTGCCAAGTGATGCTCTGCCACCCATGCCATGCCGCCCTGAATAATGGGATATGTAATTCCCAGAAGTTCTGTCACTCTTGTTTTCATAGCATCCTCCTCATGATCCATAGCAAAAGGTGTGGGCTTATGCTTCCACACCTTTATCTTTCAAGTAATTCATAACCTTTCCTACTGTCGTTAAGCCTTCCAGCTCCTCTGAGGGAATTTCTACACCGTATTCATCTTCCAAAGCCATGACCAGCTCAAATAAATCTAAAGAGTCGGCTCCCAGATCCTCTTTAAAGGAAGTTTCCTCCGTAATGGAATCTGTCTCGCAATTTAACTGATCTGCAATGATTTCTTTCATTTTTTCTAACATGGCTATTCTCCTCTAACTTTCATTTCTAAATTCTTTTTCCATCAAATAGTTTGATATCCAAAGTATATACAAGACCGTACCGTTTGTCAAGAAAAAATTCATCGTTTTCATTGCAATTGTTTCAATTGTTTATTTACACACAACTCCATTCCGTGTCACGCATTTCACTTCTTCCGAAATCAAAATATCCCTCGGCGCTGCCGTCTGCCTTTCCAACCTTCAGTTCTTTCACCCGACTCAAGTTTGCTGCTTCTTTAATACAGTTCTTTCCGAAATATGTATCTTCTTTTCCCAATAATACGTTTCGAACCCAACTACTCTTTCACACATTTTTGCAGCAATCCCCTGTGACCTGCAAAAGCCACGCTTTTATCCCGTTCCGGACTCTGAAACTCCAGAGCATTCCGGTAAATAGAAAACAATCGACAGTGTATTTTTTCACAAAAAAACAGATAATAACCAAAAGTTCTTATCTGCTTTTTATAATCTATGATTCGTTATCCATCTTTAGTGTGTTCAGGACGTCCTTCTTCTCCTAGTTGTCCTCTGATAGCTTTTCTGAAGGCTTGCTGCTCCAGACTCCTGTAACTTAATCTGCTTAGATACACTGAGAGCCAGTCCCATCTCTGCCATTAAAAACATAATAGATGTACCCCCATAACTGACAAAGGGAAGCGTCACTCCGGTGGTTGGAATCACATTTAAAACCACGGCGATATTTAAAACCACCTGCAATGCAATGTGTCCAAAGATACCTGTTACAATTAATGCTCCCATCAAATCCGGAGCGTTTTGGGCAATAAACATCAACCGATACAATAAAAACACAAACATAACCGTCAGCATTGCCGCACCGAAAACCCCAAGCTCCTCACAGACAATGGAAAAGATCATGTCATTTTGAGCTTCAGGTAATGCCCCCAGCTTCTGGGTGCTATTTCCAAGTCCCTTTCCAAAAAAGCCGCCGGAACCAATGGCATACAAAGCCTGCATGATCTGGTACCCACCGAGACTCGCATAGGACTCTGGATCCATCCAGACTAAGATGCGATTCAGTCGGAAACTCCCACTGGTTCCCATGACTGACACCAAAGCCCTAAGTCCCACCACTGCAGTCACCAGAATAGCGGTTCCACCTATAATAAAAGGCTTTGTCTTGGGATGTGATACAAAAATCAACAGTACACAGATTCCCCCTATGATAATAGCCGTACTTAGATTATCTGTAAACTGCCATGTGAGAAGAGAAGTTAATCCCCCAAATCCCAATACCACCGCCGGTGCTTTCCAACCTTGCATATTCCTCCCCAATTTAACGATCAGGGCAGGAATAAACAGAATAATGGCCAATTTTGCAAGCTCTGCAGGCTGAAAAGAAAGAGGACCGAAGTAGATCCATCTCCTGGCACCATTAATCTCCCTTCCAATAAATTTTGTTAAAAAAAGCAATATGTTGGCTATCACATAAATCGTCCCTCCCAATCTTACATAAATATGATAGTCAAATTGAGAGAAAAACAAAACCAGTACCAGACATCCGGCACTGATCAGAGCCTGCTTGGAAAAATAATACATATCATCCCCAAACTGCATCTGGGCCTCGTAGGCGCTTGTGCTATAGAGCATAATCAACCCAAAACAAGTAAGTAAAATAACACTGGCAAGAAGATTATAATCATAGTACTGCCCTTTTCCCAGAAGTTTAAAAAGCGCTGGGGCAGTCTTTTTCTTTCTTTTTTGCTTCGCCATAGTAACAACTCCTTTTCTTGGCTCTTTGTCCTAAAGGACAATTGCAGAAATCTTTTTTATCATAACACAATCTGAAAAAAATATCTATGTTAAAAGAAGTTTCACCATTGAATTTTTCTTACATAAACTAATAAGGAAAGGAAGCAAGAAAGGAGTCTCTATGCAGACGAATCAAACATGCGACTGTGCTTGTCATCAGCCGTCAGATCCGCTTTCAGGTCTGCCTTTAGCAATGGGATACGTTCCATGGCAGACTTTTAACAATACTATGGATCTATGCAAAGCCCTTCAGCTGGGAACCATTTTCCCGGAGCTCAATAAACCCTTCTGCGGATATGGAAAAGGAAAGAGAGGTGGGTGCAGATGATGAATCATCACCAATCTTATCAAGGATGCGGATATCAGAACCAGAACCGTCCCGGATGCGGTATGAATCCTTCCTGCGGGCAACCTACTTCCAGGCCAGCCCCCTCCTGTCAGAAGCAGGAACCACAAAGAAAGCCTGCGATGACAAGGGTGCAGCTGTTAAACTATATCAACGAGGTTAGTTTCGCAAAGGATGAGATGCTTTTGTATCTGGACACCCATCCTTGCGATAAGGAAGCCCTTGCATTTTGCCGTAAACATGTGGAAATGCGCAACAAGGCTCTAAAAGAGTACGCCAAACACTACGGTCCGTTGACCATAGACTGTACCGATGATGTAGCCAGCGACAGCTGGGAATGGGTCATGCAGCCATGGCCCTGGGAAGGAGGTGCCTGTTAACGTATGTGGAATTATGAAAAACGCCTGCAGTACCCGGTAAATATCACAACCCCAAACGCAAAGCTGGCACAGTTCATTATGAGTCAGTATGGAGGGCCAGATGGAGAAATTGGTGCCTCCATGCGCTATCTTTCTCAAAGATTTACCATGCCTAACAGAAAGGCCATGGGCGTGCTTAATGATATAGGAACAGAAGAATTGGCACATCTGGAAATCATATCCACCATGGTGCACCAGTTGACTAAAAATCTCTCCATGGAGGAAATTGAAAATTCCGGCTTTGGTCCCTATTATATTGACCATACCACCGGTATCTGGCCACAAGCTGCAGGAGGAATTCCCTTTAATGCCTGTGAGTTTCAATCTAAAGGAGATCCCATTACAGACCTTTTTGAAGATCTGGCCGCAGAGCAAAAAGCCAGAAGCACTTACGATAACATCCTCCGAGTTGTAAAAAATATCCCGGAAGTGGCTGATCCCATCCGATTCCTTCGAGCCAGAGAGGTGGTGCACTTCCAGAGATTCGGTGAAGCTTTACGTACCGTCCAAGAAGATCTTGACAGCAAGAACTTCTACGCCTTTAATCCCAGCTTTGATACCCCTGTATCCTGCCCTCCCTGTGGTAAATAGGCTATGAGAAAGGAATTAGGAGAGGCTCTGGGCGTCATTCTTCAGATGCCGCCCGAATCTTACGCTTTCATTTATGGAAGCGAGTATTACCCTGACATCAATGGCGCGGTATATTTCTATCCTCTCTGGGATGGCACCCTGGTAGTGGCAGATGTGGCAGGTCTGCCTTTTAACATGGATGCCAGTTGCGCAGACCGCATCTTTGGCTTTCATATTCATGAGGGTGAGATGTGTCAGGGTACAAAGGAAGATCCGTTCTCTGATACGGGAAACCATTTTAATCCTTACTCCTGCCCACACCCGGAACATGCAGGAGATTTTCCTCCCTTATTTGGAAACGATGGATACGCCTTATCTATGTTTTACACCAATCGCTTTCTTCCGGAGGAGATCGTGGGTAGAACCATCGTAATCCACGATATGCCCGACGATTTTAACACCCAGCCTTCTGGCGATGCCGGAACCAAAATTGCCTGTGGTGAAATACGCTTAAATGAAGTGACAGAACCGTCCCGTTAAAAAAAGGCTGCCTGCAAACAAAGAGCGTAAAACGTCTCCATTTGCAGGCAGCTTTAAATGTATTTCCGCTGAAATAAGAATATCAGCTTTTGCTTTAAGAAGTAGCGCTCTGCACTTTTACCTCCTCAGGTAACTCAATATTTTCCAGTTGATTAAAGGAAGAAAACTCCATTTCCATGGTACAGGTATCACAAGTAAACTCCACTCCGCCCTGCGCAATGGCGGCCTCAAAAGCTTCCTCCATAATCGATTTCATATCCATGGTCATCCGAACCGGATAAAAATCTTTTTTTTCAATGTACAATTGAATCGGAATCTGAGTCTTCGAAAAATTCAGATCCTCCAGCAATCCACTCTCCTCAAAAGTCTCTATCATAGTACCCATAGCAGACTCCAGAAGATCTCCCTTTATGCTTCCAGTCAATATATAGCACTCCTGTCCAGCCACATCTTTCGTTTCCTTTTCCAACTCCACACTTTCCGCCATAGACAAATATTGTTCTGCTCCCAGGGTTCCTGTCATCTTTCCAAACTCTTCTCCCTCCTCTTTTGTCCATGTTCCGTTAGAATCCGTGTAAACCATGGTTTTCCCATTTTCTTCCAACGAATACATCTCCAAGGGAATTTCCTGGTTCTGACCAAGAGCGTTCATTGATAGAGTACCCTTAGTGTGTATAACCTGAGGTTCCTGATTGATGTCCATATTCAAATCCATATCCATACCGATATTTACAGTAATTCCGGAAACACTTCCCCCAGCCTCCAGGGACATTTTCATATTCATTGCATAAGATTCTGCTTGCGATACCTGCTCTGCTACCTTCTTTAACAGTGTAAGCTTAGTTACCTCTTTACATCCTGTTAACTGAACTACTGCCAATATGGCCAAAACCACTCCCATTCCCCGTTTGCATTGTTTTAACATTCGCTTCTCCCTTTCCTTGCTCCCTTCGGTTCTATCCAACGTTTGAGCCTGCCCTGAAAATATCTGTTACACCTGTGATATCATACTTCTAAAGAAAAGTCAGGCTATTCCGATAAAATAGAATGCCTGACTGTGTGTATTTCTGTTATGATTTATCCTCTTTTACATCTTTCATGCTAAAGCTGATTCTTCCCATCTTATCTTTGCCCAGGCAAACCACCTTTACCACATCCCCCAGAGTGAGCACATCCTCTACCCGGTTGATTCTCTCTTTGGCGATTTTGGAAATGTGAACCATCCCCTCCTTGCCCGGAGCAAATTCCAAAAATGCTCCAAATTCCTTGATGCTGACTACCTTTCCAGTCAGAATCTGTCCAGCTTCAAAATCTGTCACAATAATACGGATTAAAGAAGCTGCCTTATCCATGGCCTCTTTATCTGTCCCACAGATCGATACCGAACCGTCATCGGTAATATCAATCTTTACACCTGTCTGTTCAATAATGGCATTGATGGTTTTTCCTCTCTGACCTACCACATCCCCAATCTTCTGTGGGTCAATCTGAATCTGAATAATCTTAGGCGCATATTTCCCAACACTCTCACGGGGTTTTGCGATAGCCTTTTCCATTACCTCATGCAGAATATATGTCCTGGCCACCTTGGTTCTTGCAATAGCTTCCTCAATAATCTGTCTCGTCAATCCATGAATCTTGATATCCATCTGGATAGCTGTGATACCATTGTCCGTTCCTGCCACCTTAAAATCCATATCCCCGAAAAAGTCTTCCAGTCCCTGAATATCTGTCAAAACCAGATAATCGTCATCTGTCTCTCCGGTCACCAAACCACAGGAGATTCCTGCCACTGCCCGCTTAATGGGAACGCCTGCCGCCATCAGTGACATGGTAGACGCACAGATACTGGCCTGAGAGGTAGAACCATTCGACTCAAAGGTCTCAGAAACCGTCCGGATTGCGTAGGGAAACTCTTCTTCGCTGGGAAGCACCGGAACCAGTGCTCTCTCTGCCAAGGCTCCATGTCCGATTTCTCTCCTTCCCGGACCTCTGGAAGGCCTGGTCTCACCTACAGAATAGCTGGGGAAATTATAATGGTCCATATACCGCTTGGAAGTTTCCGACTCATCCAGGCCGTCCAGCCTCTGGGCATCGGAAAGAGGAGCCAGAGTGGTTACCGTACAAATCTGTGTTTGACCTCTCGTAAACATGGCCGAGCCGTGCACTCTTGGGATCAAATCAATCTCTGCTGCCAGAGGACGGATTTGATTGATCTTCCTACCATCCGGCCGCTTGTGATCTTTTAAAATCATCTTTCGCACAGTCTTTTTCTGGTATTGGTAAACAGCTTCATCCAACACTTCCAGCCATTCTTCTTTCTCAGCAAAGGCCTCGGCCAACTTGTCTGTAATTTCCCGAATATTGGCCTCTCTCGTCTGTTTATCGTCCGTAAATACAGCCTCTTCCATAGCCTGTGGAGAAACAATCTCCTGAATAGCTGTAAACAGTTCCGCTGGTACGGCAAAACTGGTATATGAATGCTTTTCTTTTCCGCACTCTGCCACAATCTGATCAATAAACTGAATAATTTTCTGATTTACCTCATGGGCTGCAAAAATTGCATCAATCATTTTCTGTTCCGGCACCTCATTTGCCCCGGCTTCGATCATAATTACCTTTTCCCTTGTAGATGCCACGGTAAGATGCAGGTCAGAAGCTTCTTTCTGCGCAGCCGTGGGATTGAATACAAATTCTCCATCCACCAATCCCACCTGTGTGGATGCGCATGGACCATCAAAGGGGATATCTGAAATCGACGTGGCGATGGCCGCCCCCAGCATTGCCGTCAGTTCAGGACTACAGTCCTGATCTACGGACATCACCAGATTTTCTAAGGTTACGTCATTGCGATAATCCTTTGGGAACAGAGGTCTCATAGGACGGTCAATAACGCGACAGGTAAGAATAGCGTTTTCTGATGCCTTTCCCTCTCTCTTGTTAAATCCTCCCGGGATTTTTCCTACCGCATAAAGCCTCTCGTTATACTCTACACTTAATGGGAAAAAGTCAATTCCCTCCCGTGGTTTTTCTGAAGCGGTGGCTGCACAAAGTACCGTCGTATCGCCATAGTGCATCAAAACGGCTCCGTTTGCCTGTGCCGCAACCCTGCCCACATCAACGGTCAGCGTTCTTCCGGCCAGTTCCATTGAATAACTTTTATACATGATCCTTTCTCCTTTTGTTCTGCAGTACTCTTCCGAAACAACTAAAAAACAGACTCCTCACCACGCAATCTGCTTTTCAGTGGTCTCGGTGTCAAGCTACTGCATACACATTGCTCTGTTTTCGGTTGCTTTTAAAAAGGGACGGATAAATCCGTCCCCTTTTGTCTGAGTGTCTCAGCATGCAGGTCTGTCTGTAGGACATCCTGTATTATTTCCTGATTCCTAATTTTGCAATTAAAGCACGGTATCCTTCAATATCAGTTTTCTTTAAGTATGCCAAAAGGCCACGCCTCTGACCTACCATCTTAAGAAGACCTCTTCTGGAGTGATGATCCTTCTGATGTACCTTTAAGTGTTCCGTCAGCTCCTGAATTCTGGCTGTCAGAATCGCGATCTGAACCTCCGGTGAGCCTGTATCTCCAGGAGTTCTTCCGTACTCTTCAATAATTGCGGTTTTCTTTTCCTTTGAAATCATCTGTAATTCCTCCTTATTATTCAAACGCCAGATACTAAGAGATCGGTCGGAGTGTCCACACCTCTGAATATCGGCTTAATCCATACTTATTCAGTATACCACAGGGACTTTCTTTCGTCAACCGGAACCTGAAATTCCCTAATCTGAAAATGGGAGAAAAAACCGTGCAGCATACAATAAAAACAAAATACCTCCAAAAGCCAGTATCCCATATCCGGTAAAATATAAACATCTGGAAATTCTTTTCAGTTGATCGTTTTTGGCAATTTTGCACTTTTCCGGGCTTTTCTCGTCATAATGAAGGTTCAGCTTCTGATTCAGAACGAATGGGCAGGGATTGCCTCCCTCCGGATACTTCTTTTTTATCAGCCTCCCCCCGGCATAATAAGCAATCACCGGATAATAATAATCATGAATGCCTGCCTCTTTTCCCTTCTCATCCGGTTCATCAGCCAAAATCTCTACAACAGTTGCTTCACACCTTCCCTTATAGGGCTCCTGTCTCCTTCTATAAGAACTGACGATTCTGCCTCCAAGGGCCAATAAAATCCCAAATACCATGCAGACCCAGCTCCAGGTCCAGACGCTGTCACTCATGAAAATACTCCCTTCCGAATGCGATATCTTTATGCATCGTATTTTTAAGCTCTTCCAGAGAGTCAAACTTTTTCTCCGGCCGTTCAAACTTCTGAAGCTTTACCTGTATCGTTTCTCCATACAGATCTTTGTCGAAGTCAAACAGGTACGTCTCCACCCCTTTAAAGTCGGCTCCAACGGTAGGTTTGTACCCGATGTTCGTGATACCCGGATATTCTTTTCCTTCCAGTACCGTGACAGAGGCATACACGCCATTGGGTGGAAGCATTTTTCTGGTGGTTGGCACCAGGTTGGTGGTTGGCATCCCCAAAACCCTTCCCAGCCTTCTTCCGTGCAGCACTTCCCCTGTCACATAATAGGAATACCCCAAAAGTTTGTGCACAAGTTCCATATCTCCCTCTGCCAGGGCCTCTCTGACATAGGTACTGCTGATTTCCCGGCCTTCGTAAGACTCTTTGGAAACAATTTCTACCTGAAACCCATAAGTTTTCTGTAAATCCAAAAGTGTATGACAATTTCCCGTCCGGTTATGTCCGAATCGGAAATCCTCTCCAACCACCAAATACCTGGCATGAAGCTTGTCTGCCAGAATATTTTTTACAAATTCTTCCGGATCCATATTGGCAATCTCAGCCACAAAGGGACAATCAATCAGATAGGAAATCCCCATGTGCTCCAGATGAATCCTCCGCTCCTCATCCGTCAGGAGCAATCCCCTTTCCCTTCTGCTGTTTAGGGTAAAAACCACACTCTTATAGCCTTCAGACTCCAGCTGTCTGATTCTGCTTATCAGTTTCTGATGCCCCCTGTGAAGACCGTCAAATTTTCCCAGCGTTACGGCGCTGTCTTCTCTGATATACATTCCATCTAGTCCAAACATGTACTCCATGGCTGTCACTTCCCTTTATCGAAACATCTTAACAGGCAGAAACCGGTTTTCCCGCTCCCGAAACTGATAGACGGCAGAAAACCTACCTTCGGGATCATAGACTCGAACCGACGTGTCCGCAGATAGCTTTACCTGTTTCTGAATTTGTCTGCGATAAAAGGAATTTCCGTTTTCTAAAAGTTTCCTGGCCTCTTCTGTAATAGTCACAGCCGGATACTCCCCGAACATCTGATCAATTGGAGTCACATGTTCCTGAATCTGGGATAAGTCCGCAAGCACCTCGATTTCCTGAAGCTTTAAACTATCTTCTAGTTGAAATCTTCCTACCTGGGTACGTAACAGTTCTTCCATACATCCCCCACATTCAAGCTTCTGTCCAATATCATGGCATAAGGTTCGAATATAGGTTCCCTTAGAGCAGAATACCGTCATAGAAACCCTGGGAAGCTTAATCTCATGAATTAAAATCTGATGGATCTTTACAAAGCGAGGCTTTCTCTCCACTTCCTTTCCCTCACGGGCCAGCTCATAAAGCTTCTTCCCATCCACTTTTAACGCAGAATACATAGGAGGTACCTGCTGGTAGTCACCCACGAAAGACTGGATCGCCTCATATACATCTTTAATTGTGCAGTCCACCGGTTGCTCTTCCAACACGGTCCCTGATACATCCTGGGTGTCTGTAGTTCGTCCCAAAAGCAGTACGGTCTGATACGTCTTATCTGTTTCAGTCAGCATATCGCAGAGCTTTGTAGCTTTTCCCAGGCATACGGGCAACACCCCTTCCGCATCTGGGTCCAGAGTGCCTGTATGCCCGATCTTTTTTTGTTGTAAAATACCTCTCAGCTTTGCCACCACATCGTGAGAGGTATATCCTTTTTCTTTATATACATTAATTATTCCATGAATCACTTTGTATTCTCCTGTGCCAAGAGCTGCTTTTCAATATGTTTTGTTAAATTGTTTACCACATCGTAAATAGACCCCTGCATGGTGCAGCCTGCGGCACGCACATGTCCTCCGCCTCCAAAGTAAACGGCAATCTTGCTAACGTCCACAATATGGCTGGAGCGCATGCTTACCTTATATTCCTGTACTCCAGACTCATAGAGAAAGATGGCAACCTCCACGCCCTTGGTACTGCGAAGCTGACTGGAAATACCGTCCAAATCCGCGGGCGTTACTCCGTAAAATTCCAAATCTTTCTGTTTTAGAGCGCTGACAATGCACTTTCCGTCCAAAAGCATCATGCTCTCCAGCAAGGCCCTGCCCAGGATCTGGTTTTGCAGATACGTTTTCTCAAAAAAAGTTTCCTCTACAATCCTGGTAAAATCAATCCCCTTTTCCATCAGCTCCGCAGCAATCCGCATCGTTTTCGGAGAGGTACAAGAATACTGAAATACGCCGGTATCATTTACGATCCCCATATATAGTGCAGAAGCCACAGGGGCCGTAATCTTTTCGGGGTCCATCCACCCGTAGAGTAATTCGCAGGTTGAGCTGGCCTCCGGCACAATATCATTCACATCCGCATAACCCTGATTGCTGATATGATGGTCTATGCAGACGGTTCTCTTTGCCGTCTCCAAATACTTGGCTGCCTCACCCAGCCTTTTGGTATCCCCGCTGTCCAAGGCTATGCAAAGATCATAAACTTTATCCCCAGAGAAATCCGATACAATTTTATCTATGTCCGGTATCATTTCATAAGAACCAGGAACGGGTTCCAAATACACACAGACCTCCCGAATTCGGGGGAAATTTTCCTTTATGTACAGGTACATACCCATACAAGAACCAACGCAATCGCCGTCCGGTCTGATATGGCCGACGATTGCAACGCTGGTAATATTCTCTAATTCAGATGCTATCTTCTTCATTTTCATCATCCTTTTCCTCGTTTACGC
>CABSEG010000076.1 GCA_902476645.1 uncultured Lachnospiraceae bacterium
TCCACCGCCAATGCCACCGCAAATCAGCACATCGACAGAATGGTCCGCCAGAAGCCCAGCCAAAGCGCCGTGTCCGATGCCATTGGAGCTAATCACTTCACTAGAAATCACCTTCTGCTCTTCCACTACATATACCTTAAAGAACTCTGTTCTTCCGAAATGCTGAAATACGTTTCCATTATCATATGCTACTGCAATTTTCATCTCTCATATCCTCCTCTGAAATTCTCCTTCCAATCTTAACACGTCCTTCCTCTCATAGCAAACAAAAACCTCGTTTTCTCCCCCATGCTATACTCTGAGATATCTATTTCCATGATTTCTGTACCGGTTTTACGGAATATGCCTCTCCTTGATGTCCTATATCTTTTATGCGAACTGCTTATTGTCGAAAGCCAATGGGACTTCCTACTTCAATAAGTACTTTTCAAAAGCCTTATGGGGATCAAAATGGACATCTTTGAAAAAGAAAAATCCCCAGATAAGATAAGCTGCAATCGCCAAATACGGTGTCAAGATAAGGGAAAGCAATGCGCCGGCCAACATGATTCCCGCCCACAAAAAACAGGAATTTCTCATTTCTCTGGCCATATAAGCCTTATCATACATGGCCTGTTCGTCTTTGGAAAGCGTATTAAATCCCGAAACAAACTTTGCGGATTTTTCTTTCCGTACTGCGAAGAAACACCCCATGAGCCCAAAACAAGGCACTAAAATAATACAACTCAAGAATCCTAGATTCATTTCACAACACCTCCTTCCAGGATATTTCAACCTCCATCATCTTCTTTTAAAGTAACCTCTTGTTTATTGATTACACGAAGCATATAATAGATTTAGCAGAAAGTCAACACGGCTTTTTCAGAATCAGAAAGGAGCATAGAAAATGGAACAAAACAGTGTAATAGAAGCCATCATCAACAGACGCAGTATTCGAAAGTACAAACCGGATATGATTCCAAAAGAAGTGCTTGATGAGATTGTTCAGGCCGGTACTTATGCCGCAAATGGCAGGGGCCATCAATCTGCTATTATCATTGCCGTCACAGATCCTCAATTGCGGGACAGGCTTTCTAAGATGAACTGTAAAATCGGTAGGTGGGATTCTGATTTTGACCCGTTCTATGGCGCGCCTGTGGTGCTGATCGTACTGGCCGAAAAGGATTGGAATACCTGTGTTTATGACGGAAGTCTTGTCATGGGGAATCTTATGCTTGCGGCGCATTCCCTCGGCATAGGCAGCTGTTGGATTCACCGGGCAAAAGAGGAATTTGAGACCGAGGAGGGGCGTCAGATTTTAAGAGATCTTGGAATCCAGGGCGATTATGAGGGAATCGGACATTGTATCCTGGGATATTCGGATGAAGAGCACCCCATAGCAGCTGCCCGCAAAGAACATCATGTCTATTACAGGGAATAAATCACCTTACAGGAGGGAGCCTCTATGCTGCATATTGCAATCTGTGATGATGACGACTACGCGGTAAAAAGCCATGAATTTCTTACCCAACATAGTCTAAGGGACTGTCAGCAGGCCGCCGAAATCACAACGTACACAGACAGCGATAATCTGCTTTATGACATTACGGAGGATCACTTTTTTTTCGATCTGATTCTGCTGGACATTGAAATGCCCGGCAAAAATGGTATGGAGCTTGCCAGAATCGTCAAGCCCTATCTGCCCGATGTGAAAATTATCTTTATTACCTCCCATCTGGAATATGCTATAGATGCCTTCGAATTATCCATTTTCCGCTATGTTCCCAAGGGGGAAATAGAGCTAAGACTGCCCGCCGCCATCAAAGATGCCATCCGGCTTCTCTCTCTGGAGGCAGGCAGAACTTATACGATTCGTACGGGCAGCCGTTTAGAAAAAATTCCATATCAGGAGATTTACTATATCATACGGGATGGAAAGAATGCGAACCTTACCACCTCCAGGGGAGTATCCAAGGTTCGCAAAAGCCTCCAACAAGTTTACGAAGAATTGGATGCAGAGGAATTTCTCTATCTGGAACGTGGATGTATTGCCAATATGATTCACATCATGCAGATCAAAAACAGTATGGCCATTTTGAAGAATGGGGTCTCCCTCCCCATCAGCCGTTCTCATTTGCAAAGTGTGAAAGAACAAATCAATACTTATTGGGGAGGACACATATGATGGAATGGTTTCTCCTGCTTTCAAATATTATCACGGGATTCCTGCGCGTTGGGGTCTGTTTGCTTCTTATATGCCGACTTCTAAATGCAAAAAGGCCTGAGACACACACAATGGTGGCCATTCTGACCGGCACTGTCGTGCTTTCCTCGCTGCTCTCCCTGGGACATTTTAAGGAATTCTGCCGTATAGGACTGGAGCTGGCCTTTATCACCGTCTGCACCGCCGGTCTGCTAAAGACAGAACTGCGAATGAGTCTGTTTTTGGGCGTCTTCTATGAAACCGGTGTTTTCTTTTGGCGCTTTCTTCTGGGGGCCTGGATGGGAGTCCTTTCCCACTCCCCTGCATACATGAATTTTGGGACAGCAAGCGGTCAGGTTCCGGTATGGCTTCTAAACGGACTGCTGGCGGTCTTAGCTCTCTATCTATACAGGCTGCCTTCTTCCCCGCGAGACAAGATCCCCAAACTTTTCTCCATCGTCATCATTCCTGGTTTTCTTGCTGTGATCTCTCTTTCTGAGCAATCCTCACTGGCAATTCCGGAGGATACCCTGGACATGTGGACGATTTTGGCCGTTATCCTGATGATGTCTGTGCTGATCTTCCAGATCAACCGCCAGTATCAGTCGGAACGGGAGTTGGCCCGATACAAATCCGAGCAGGCAAAATTGCTGGAGCGCAACTATACCGCTCTCAATCAAGCTTACACTGCCCACGCCAAGCTGTTTCACGATTTTCACAATCATATCGGTGTGCTGCGTCGACTGCTTTCCTGTAAAAAATGGGACGAAGCCTGCCAATATCTGGATGAATTACAAGCTCCAATCTATGAGATGGCAGACACCCGCTGGACAGGGGAGGAAACGGCAGACTATCTGATTAACAGCAAAGCGGCGGCTGCCAGGAAGGAACACATTTCTTTTCAGGCGCAAGTAGAATATCCCCGCCGCGCTGCCATAAGAAGCGTTGATTTGTGTGCCATTTTGGGAAATCTTCTGGATAATGCGCTGGAGGCCGCGGGTCAGGTATCGAATCCGGAACAACGTTTTATTACGCTTACCATCCGGCGCATCCATCAAATGCTGATCATAAAAGTTGAGAACAGTTGCCAATCTCCTCCGCAAAAAAAGGACGGCTTGCTAAAAAGTACCAAAGCCCCCGGCGGATTACACGGATGGGGATTAAGAAGCGCACAAGCCGCGGCAGAAAAATACGACGGTGTCATTCAGACTTCTTATTCAGACCATATTTTCCGTGCTGTGACCACGCTATCCTATGACACCATATCTCTGAAATAAACTACGAATCATACCGGCTGCAAGGCAAATCTGGACCTTGCAGCTATTTTGCGGTCAAAAATCTACCGATTAGGGACATTTTGGCACAGGCCTCCTGCTTCAGGTAAGATAATAACAGTACAAAAAAGAACAAGATTAGGAGGGAACTCTCATGCGTCATATTTTTATTCGTGGAATTTTAGCCGCAGTTTGGTTTCTCGCTGCTATGATGAGCGGCAAGAACGGCAGACTCGAGATGACGATACTCTATATTATCCTGGGTGGCCTGTTTTTGTATTCCGCATATACAACCTGGAAAAAAGAGCGCGATCACAAAGGAGAATCCTGACATGGCACATTCGCTTTTAACAATTCAAAATCTAAAAGCCTGGTATTCCTGCCAACATATGGTATTGTCTGACTTTTCGCTGAACATCTTACCACATGAAGCAGTGGGACTAATCGGACTAAATGGAGCCGGAAAAACCACATTTTTTAAAATCTTATCCGGGCTGCTTACTACTTACCGGGCAAATCAAATCCAATTTCGGGGCCGCCCCATTGGCTTTCGGGACAGGGATTTTAAGCTCTTTCGCTATACCGTATTTGCGGAGGATCACTCCTTTCCCTATTTCACATTCCGGGAATATCTGTCCTACGTGTTCGCCGCTTATCGGAAAAATATTCCGGATATTTCTAAGCTCCTACAAGGTTTCCACTTTGAGGACTATACGGATGTGCTGTTGAAAGACCTCTCCACCGGCAACCGAAAAAAGGCATTTCTCATAACTGGCTTTGCTTTAAAGCCTGATTTACTGCTCCTGGATGAGCCTGTCGGCACCCTGGATTTTCAGAGTACGGAATACCTGTATCAGCAGATGGACGCGTACAAAGAATATGGAACCGTGCTGTTTTCTTCTCACATTTTAGAGAGTATCACTTTGACCTGCGACCGGGTCTGTGTCCTAAACCAGGGAATGATCTGTCAAACCTTTGAGGGCAGACAGATCCAGGCCGCTGATATTCGGGAGGCTTTGCGCTATGAAAGAAATGTTTCTGGCTTTATTTAAAAATCAGTTCGGTGCATCTCAGATCCGTCTGAGAAACTTGCTTCTGCTCTATTTGGTCGTATTTTGGGGACTCCATACGGCTGGCTTTTCGATACGGGTTACTCCATACCTTTTCTATCTGATGACCGGCACTTTCACAGCAGGCGTTATGTGGCAGACTCTTTCATCAAAAAATCAGGCTACCCGCATGCAAAATATGTTTATGCTTCCCTTTGAAAACCGGACCTTTACTCTTTCGTATGTAGCGGCCCTGGGCTCCTGCACTTTTTTGACCAAAACAGCAGCACTTCTGACTGTTATTTTAGCCATATCTACCTGGAATGGAAAAGAGCTTTTTGGAAATCTCCTCTGTGCCGCAGATGCTATTTTGATGACCTCCGCTATCTTTTCCAGGCGATTCCACTGGTGGTTCGGTGCGCTTTGGAGCGCCTCCGTTCTCGGAATCCTGCTCCTTTTGTGGAATCACCCCTGCTTTTTACCAATACTGGGGGGCAACGGCTTATTTGCCTTCCTCCTATTGCAAACTTCCGACGGGTATGCCTTCTGTCTGCAAGGTAAAAACCGAAAAAAGATTCCAAAAGCTTACAGACGGTATTCCGTCTGGCGCTATCTATGGCGTTACCTGGCTTCCAACAAACACTATCTGACAAATACGGCGATCCTTTGGGGTGCTGCCTGTGTTCTGCCGCTTTTCTTCCGCGGGATTTCCCAAGCGGTTGCTGTGCCCATGGGCTTTGCCATACTCACCCTGAATACTCCCATTTGTATTTTGCTCTCCTGTGACCCGGCTACAGAACAAGCCGTCCGTTCTCTGCCGGAGCAAAAAAGACGATTCTATCTTTCTTATTGTCTGTTTCTCTTTCTGTGCAATGGAATCCCTGATACCCTCTTTCTTATCAGCTGGCAAGTCCAACTGGGAGGAATCCATATCCAGATAATCCTCTCAGCCCTCTTTTTTGCCCTGCAAAGCGCAGTTTTCTCGGTTTTTCTGGAATGGCGTTATCCGATTCGCGGTTGGAGGACAGAATGCGACCTATGGCACCATCCCAGAAAATATGTGGTACCGTCTGTCATGCTGATTTTGGCAGGAATCCTTGGGATGATTCCCTGGAGTATTCTCATCCTGCTTCCACTTTCACTTGTGGAACTTGCAGTTCTGCTTTTGTAAATGGTTCTGATTGTACAGCGTTTTCTCTACTCCGCTGCTTTGTTGATACAAGTGATGGCATTTAGGCTGCGCAGATATCCGATATAGGGCAGACACCGGGAAACCACTTTAAGGAGAAATGCCTTATCATTTCTTAATTCATATTCCCTATCGCATAAGCGATCAGCTGTGATTCGCAGCCAACCAGCATCGAATTTCTTTCCTTTTCGCACGATCCCATGGATTGAACACCTGCCTCTTTGTCTCTTATTGACATTTGCACACAGCATGATATGATAATAATGGTTTATCTCAAACCAATTTTTGCTTTATTCCAGTATTTCTGTGAAAAAGAAACTACGAAAAAGAGGTTGAATTATGCTATGACACCAATGGAAAAATGGAGGAAAACGGCTGCCTCCTATACCACGGCCTGTGCATTTCACATCACGGCATTTCTGAAATGGGTTATCATCGGCCTTCTGATGGGCGTTACCGTAGGTCTTGCAGGAACCTGTTTCTCTCTGCTACTGACGCAGGCCAATCAATTTAGGACTACCTATCCGCTGATCGTCCTTGCCCTTCCTGTGGCAGGCTTGGCCATTGTGCTCCTTTACCGTCTGTTTAAAGACACCAATGACACTGGCACCAATATGGTGATTGCGTCCATCCAGAATTCATCTGAGATACCCTTTCAAATGGCGCCGCTGATCTTTCTTTCCACGATTCTGACACAACTTTGTGGCGGATCTGCAGGTCGCGAGGGAGCCGCGCTCCAGCTTGGAGGCAGCATTGCTAACCGGCTCGGACATACGCTGCATTTGGACGCAAACAGCCGCCGTACCACTATTATGTGCGGCATGAGCGCCGGTTTCTCGGCCCTGTTTGGCACGCCCCTGGCTGCGGCTATTTTTTCCATGGAGGTGATCAGCATCGGCATCATGCACTATTCCGCTCTGGTTCCAAGTGTGATCGCCTCATATACTGCTTTTTTTATCGCACAGTTTCTGGGATGTCATGCTGAAAGCTTTCCAGTCACAGATCTCATTGCTGCGACACCTTGGTCTCTGTCTAAGATATTGGTATTCGGTGCCGGAACTGCCGCAATCAGCATCCTGTTTTGTATCGTGCTCCACCTTTCTGAGCGCACTTACAAAAAATGGTTTCCCAGTCCTTTGTTAAGAATCTTTGTGGGCGGTTTCCTGGTCCTGCTGCTTGCGGAAGTCCTGGGAAACCAGCGATACCTTGGCTCCGGCATGTCAATCATCGAACATATTTTTACCCAGGGAACTACCGAATGGTATGTCTTTCTGCTGAAAATAGTATTTACCGCACTTACCCTGGGGGCCGGATATAAAGGAGGTGAAATTGTCCCCTCTCTTTGTATCGGCGCCGCTTTTGGCTGTTTAACGGCCCCGCTTTTGGGCCTGCCCTCCGACCTGGCTTCTGCCTGCGGTATGGCCGGTGTTTTCTGTGGCGTCACCAATTGCCCGATTACCTCCCTTCTGATCTCCTTTGAATTGTTTGGATTCGAGGGGATGCCTTTTTATCTGGTAACCATTGCGGCCAGCTATATGTTATCCGGTCGGTACGGTCTATACCGGGCTCAGAAAATCATCTATGCAAAAACAGAAACCCGCTACATAAACAAAAAGGCGCACTAATGCTCACCCTACGGATACCATCTAAAAAGAAGGAACCTTATAAAAGGCTCTGATAAATGGCCAGATCTCTGTCGGTAAACACATTGAAAATCACCTGCTGAATAGGGCTCTCTTTTTCTAAGAAAGAAGTAACCGTTTCCGTTGCAATTTGGGCTGCTTTTTCTTGAGGAAAACAAAATACTCCCGTTGAAATACAACAGAATGCTATAGACCGCACTCCATAAGAAGCAGCTAACTCCAGACAGGATCGGTAACAACTAGCCAGCAGTTCACAATCCCTTTTTCGCAAAGAACCTGATACCACCGGTCCCACCGTATGCAACACGTACCTGCAGGGAAGATTGTAGGCAGGCGTAATTTTGGCCCCTCCAGTCTCCTCCGCATGACCCTGGGCCTGCATGATCTCATTGCATTTAATCCGAAGCTGAACGCCGGAGAGGGAATGAATCATGTTATCAATGCAGGAATGACAGGGCTGCCAGCAGCCAAGTAAGGCGCTGTTTGCCGCATTTACAATCGCATCACAGCGCAGTCTTGTAATATCCCCCTGCCAGAGGGTTATGTGGGGATCGGATCCGGAGGCAGGTAAATCCCTGACATCTATAATTCCTCTCTGACGTATCAATTCTGTCAAATACGCATCCTGCACTTTTAAAAATTCCTTCGAAGCAGGGTAGGGAGGACGCACGTTTAACAGAGAGCGCAAAAGCCGCCATTGTTCCATTTCCCCTTCAGGTATTGTATAATCCTTATACTGGGGCATTTCATTCTGAAGTTCTCGGATTAGATATCTCCTTCGCTCCTCCTGATTCATAATACATCCCCCTCCTTCGTTAAAGCAAGAATCTGTCCAATATCTCCGTCTATGCAAAGGGAACGGTCTCTGATTTCCACAGGCGCATAAGCCTCACCGAAATTGATGCAGATATACGTAGCCCTGGGATTGCGATACGTCATTTCCCAAAAGGGATATTTGATAATTCCAGGGGTATTGCTTCCCACCCCCAGCTCCAGAAATAATATCTTTCTGCCATTACGGCGACGCAAAAATTCAGAATAGCGCTCTGCTGCCAGATGCCAGCCATCATCCTCCACAAAGGTGTCATCGCTGCGCAAATTCATGGTCATGGGTTTTCCGCAAACCGGACAGTGTGGTATCAGCTCAGAAGGTATGCGCATCTGCCTCTGTTCACGAACCATTCTGCGCACAGTATCCTCATTATCATAAGTCATTTGATGGCAGGGCTCCATACACTGCCACAGGCCGTAGTCCCCCTGGGTATAAAACAGGCGGCGTTTGTCATAGCCGACTGTTTGAAACTGATGATCCACATTGGTAGTTATCACAAAGTAATCTTTGTCCTCTATCAGCTCAAGCAACCGTTGATAGACAGGTTCCGGCGCATCCGTATAACGATTGCAGAAAATATAGCGGCTCCAGTAAGCCCAGTACTCTTCCTGGGTTTGAAAGGGGTAGAATCCGCCGGAATACATATCCGGAAAATGATACACTTTTATAAAATCGGAGAAATAATGTTCAAATCGTTCTCCCGTATAGGTAAAGCCTGCCGATGCAGATAGTCCCGCTCCCGCTCCGATGACTACGGCATCCGCGTCTGCAATCCGCTCCCTTAATTCTGCTGTCTTTTTTCTGCTCATTTTTGTTTCCTCTTTTCTTATCGGCTTTTATACAGCCGTTATTCTATCCTTTAATTAATGATATCTGAATTTGCGACTGCCGTAAAGTAAGCACTTTTCAGTGTCATAGTCACCCGGAGGATACTGTATACTGCTATCTGAGCAGAAAAATCGGGTGCGACAAATCGCACCCGATACATGTTCAAAATGAATCTATCTATTAAACCTGAGGACCAGCTGCAACCAGTGCCTTACCAGCCTCATTTCCTTCATATTTTGCAAAGTTCTTGATGAATCTCTGTGCCAGATCCTTCGCCTTCTTCTCCCATTCAGCAACATCTGCATAGGTATCGCGCGGATCCAGAATGTTGGTGTCTACACCCGGAAGCTCTGTGGGCACTTCAATGTTGAAGTACGGAATCTTCTTTGTGGGCGCTTTCAGGATATCGCCGTTTAAGATGGCATCGATGATACCACGGGTATCACGGATCGAGATACGCTTGCCGGTTCCGTTCCATCCGGTATTTACCAGGTAAGCTTTGGCTCCGCTCATCTCCATTCTCTTAACCAGCTCTTCTGCATACTTTGTGGGATGCAGCTCCAGGAATGCCTGACCGAAGCAAGCTGAGAAGGTAGGCGTAGGCTCCGTAATGCCGCGCTCTGTTCCAGCCAGCTTAGCTGTAAAGCCTGACAGGAAGTAGTACTGTGTCTGCTCCGGAGTCAGAATGGATACCGGCGGGAGTACGCCGAATGCATCTGCGGACAGGAAGATCACTTCCTTAGCTGCCGGTGCGGTGGAAACCGGACGTACGATATTCTTGATATGATCGATCGGATAAGATACACGGGTGTTCTCCGTCACGCTCTTATCATCAAAATCGATCTTGCCGTCTGCATCCAGGGTTACGTTCTCAAGAAGCGCATTGCGCTTGATTGCATTGTAGATATCCGGCTCGGATTCCTTGTCCAGATTGATAACCTTTGCGTAGCAGCCGCCCTCGAAGTTGAATACTCCGTTGTCGTCCCAGCCATGCTCATCATCACCGATCAGCAGACGCTTGGGATCTGTGGACAGCGTCGTTTTACCTGTTCCGGACAGACCGAAGAAGATAGCCGTATTCTCGCCGTTCATATCTGTATTTGCAGAGCAGTGCATGGAAGCGATGCCCTTTAACGGCAGATAGTAATTCATCATAGAGAACATACCCTTCTTCATCTCTCCGCCGTACCATGTATTCACGATAACCTGCTCACGGCTGGTGATATTGAACATTACGGCAGTCTCTGAGTTCAGACCTAACTCTTTGTAGTTCTCTACTTTTGCCTTGGAAGCATTGTAAACGACGAAATCAGGCTCAAAATCCTTCAACTCTTCCTCTGTGGGCTGAATGAACATGTTCGTTACAAAGTGAGCCTGCCATGCCACTTCCATGATAAAACGGATGGCCATGCGCGTATCTTTATTGGCACCGCAGAATGCGTCTACCACAAACAGTCTCTTATTTGAGAGCTCTTTCAATGCGATGTCCTTAACGGTATTCCAGGCTTCCTGGGTTGCCGGATGATTGTCATTCTTATATTCGTCGGATGTCCACCATACCGTATCTTTTGAATTCTCATCTACAACGATAAATTTGTCTTTCGGTGAACGGCCTGTATATTCTCCAGTCATTACATTTACGGCACCGAGTTCGCTCACCTGTCCTTTTTCAAAACCTTCCAGATCAGCTTTTGTCTCCTCTTCAAATAATACTTCATAAGAAGGATTGTGCACAATTTCAATGGTTCCTGTAATGCCATACTTGCTTAAATTCATTTCTGCCATCTTGTGTTTTACCTCTTTTCTTTAATAATTTGGTAGGATATGATAAACCTTTTTATCAAAGACCTTATCATATTTCAGGAAGTGCTGTCTTCCAACTCACCTACCCCTAATTATACATAATAAATCAATTAAATCAATAAAAATCCTCTAATTTTTTTTAAAAATGATTATTTTTTAACATTTGATTCTGCTGAATCCTTTCCCTTCCATTCCAGGAAGCACCCTGCTTCGTGGGAATAGATGACCCCAACTGCCTGCATATAGGCATAGATAATGGTGGTTCCTACAAATTTCATCCCACGCTTCTTCAAATCTTTGGATACGGCGTCTGACAATTCGGAACTGGAACGTCCCTTTTCATACAGGATTTTTCCCCCGGTCCAATGCCACAGATAATTAGAAAAACTGCCATACTCCTTTTGTATGGCCCGAAAAATATTTGCGTTGTTCACAGCTGCCTCTATTTTTCGCCGGTTTCGTATGATACCGGAATTTTTCTGCAGAGCCTGCATTTTCTCTTCCCCATAATTGCAGACTTTCTCCAGCTCAAAATCATCAAAGGCCTGTCGAAATGCCTCCTGCTTATTCAACACGCATTCCCAGGAAAGTCCTGCCTGAAAACATTCCAAAATCAACATTTCAAATAGCTTTCGGTCATCATATACGGGAACTCCCCATTCTTCGTCGTGGTAACGTATATATCTCTGATTTTTGGGATTTGCCCAGAAACATCTGCATTTCTTATCTGCCCATTCCATATATGCCTCCAGTAAGAGCGGTTCCCTTTTGGGGAACAAACAAGTGCGACATTGGGACGCCTTCATGTTTTAAAAGTTGGATCTTAAGATCGATTCCCCCTGCATAGCCTGTCAGGCTGCCGTTGGATCCAACCACCCGGTGACATGGAATGATGATGGAAATCGGATTATGTCCCACCGCCCCGCCGACCGCCTGACCGGACATACTTTTTCTTCCCATTTTAACAGCCATTTTTTTTGCAATTTCCCCATAGGTAGTAATCTGGCCATAGGGAATTTCACAGAGTAATTTCCAAACCTCCTGTCTGAATTCGCTGCCTGAGGGGGACAGGGGAAGCTTTGAAATCTTCGGTCTTTCTCCTGCAAAATAGCGGTTTAACCAGTCTTTTGTCTCCTCTAACACCGGCAGAGCACGGTCCCTTACAATGGGCTCTGAAATCGTTTTTTCAAAATATTTTTGTCCTTCTATCCATAGCCCCACAAGATGAATCCCATCACTGGCAAGTGTAAGCATCCCAACCGGAGATAGATAATCTGCTGTATAATACATAAATAATCCTCCATAGATTCCCACAGATTGCCATCCGCAGGTCCTTACAAATTTTATGCCATTCTGTATTTTTCTATTATAGCATACTTTTCTGCTTTATCCACCCTTGCTTGGATTCAATTTTTTCTTGACGTAAAGTTAGCTTTAAGGATTATAATAAAAACCATAGTAATCATTTTTTCTTTCAACAGATCTTGACCAAAAAAGGAGGAATTTTCATGCCAACTCAAAAACCTATACCAGGCACAGGCGGAAATCGTTACATCCCCTATAAAGAACGAACCGGAGGGGAGTCTGTCGTCTATTTTACGAGAGATTTATCCGCGGAAGGACTTCGCAGGATTTTTCAACTGGTAAGCACACCTCTAACCGGAAGAATTGGTATCAAACTGCACACAGGTGAGAAAAATGGTCCGAATATTATTCCCCGTCCCTGGGTAGAGGCCTTAATTCAAAAAGATCTTCCGGATGCCGCCATTGTAGAGACCAACACATATTATGAAGGCGATCGTTACACCACTAAGCAGCATCTGGAAACGCTCCGGGTCAATGGCTGGACTTTCTGTCCGGTTGACATCATGGATGCTGAAGGCACTACAGCTCTTCCTATTAAAGGCGGTAAATGGTTTATGGAAATGCAGATGGGCAAAAACATTCTGAATTATGATTCTCTGTTCGTGTTGACTCATTTTAAGGGCCACACAAAGGGCGGCTTTGGGGGCTCCAATAAAAATATCGGGATCGGATGTGCAGATGGACGTATCGGGAAAGCCATGATCCATACTACCCCAGGTTCCAGTGATATGTGGGATATCTCCGACGAGGAGTTTATGGAGCGCATGACTGAATCTGCCAAGGCAGTGACAGACCATTTTCAAGACCATATCTGTTTTGTAAATGTTTTGCGCAACATGTCGGTTTCCTGCGACTGCGAAGGAACTGCGGCAATGCCCGTAGTCACCCCCAATATTGGCATCGTCGCATCTCTGGATATCCTGGCCGCAGACCAGGCGGCTGTGGATCTGGTCTACGCACTGGGAGAGCAGGATCACAGAGATTTGGTGGAACGCATAGAAAGCCGTCATGGCCTGCGCCAGCTCACCTACATGAAAGAACTGGGTATGGGAAATGACCGATATCGCCTGCTCGATATTGACCACGGGAACACGGTGATCACACCTGAAATTGCGGTAAAAGACGTGGTTCCTTTCAAAACTCAGAATCGGTAACAGACAGGGATATGCAGGTTGTTTCCTTAGACAACCTGCATATCCCTGCTTCTTCCCAGCTGCCAAAAGGCCACCGCGCTTGCTGCCGCCACATTTAATGAGTCCACGCCGTGAGACATGGGAATGCGTACTGTATAGTCACATTTTGCGATGGTCTCTCTGGCCAGACCATCTCCCTCCGTCCCCAGCACAATGGCCAGCTTTTCCCGAGAGATCAGCTTTGGATCGTCAATACGCAGGGAGTCCTCTC
>CABSEG010000077.1 GCA_902476645.1 uncultured Lachnospiraceae bacterium
TCATCTTGCCGTCCGCGATCAGCTGTTTTGCTGCGTCAGTAGCATCTACGCCGAATACCGGAATCGTTGTGCTGCCGGCGCCTGTGTTGTAACCCTTGTCATTCAGTGCGGAGATCGCGCCCTCTGCCATACCATCGTTGTTGCAGATAACCAGCTCGATCATGTTTCCATTCTCTTCGTTGTACTGAGAAAGGTTGGTGGTCATGTAGTTGTTTGCTGCGGTTGCGCTCCAGTTACCATCCTGGTCTACCTGGTATTTATCTGTGTTGGACGGGTCGAAGTATTCCAGAGCCGGCTTTCCAGCTGCTTCCAGAACCTTGTTTGCATCCTCTACACCATACTGTGTACGGTAGATAGCCTCTACGTTTCCTAACTGTCCCATGAACATTGCGTAGGAAATCTTGCCATCGCCGTTCAGATCTACTGCGTCATAGTTCTCTACTAAGTATTCACCGATCATCTGGCCCTGCATATGACCTGCTTCCGGTGCGTCAGTACCTACAAACGCGCACTTCTCATAGCTTCCCAGAACAGTTCCTTCCTCGTCATCGGACTCTACCGCACGGTTGAAGAAGATTACCGGAATATCTGCTGCCTTAGCCTTGTCCACGATCTGCTGTGAAGCGTCAACGGAACCGGAGGTAACGATATTTACGATCAGAAGGCTGGCACCTGTCTGAATAGCGGTGTCAATCTGCTCGTTCTGTGTGGTCTGGTTGCTGTTTGCATCGTAGTCCTGATAAGTAACGCCCAGCTCGTCCAGCTTAGCATCCAGAGCGGTACGAACGGAAGCAATGTACGTATCAGAGTAAGTATAATAGAATACTGCCACATTTGCGTCGGACAAATCTGCAGTATCAGCGGCTGTTTCAGCTACATCATCCGCTTCTTCAGCGGCATCTGTATCTGCGCTGTCTGCGGCTTCGCTTGCTTCTGTGGGTGCTGTGGTCTCTGCAGTGTCATCTCCGCTGCCGCCGCAGCCTGCCAACATGGTTGCTACCATTGCTACGCTGAGCAATCCTGCTAAAAGTTTTTTCTTCATAGATATATCCTCCCGAATTATGATATGATTTGTTACACTAAACAATATAGCACAGGATTTTATACTTTCCAATGTGTTTTTTTACTTTTTTGGTATAAAAATTTATGTTTTTTTAAGATTTGCCATTTCTTTCCGCACAGAAGCAAATTTATTTTTCCCCTTTTTTCGTCAATTTTACTCAAAGGCAAAGAGTAGCTGCTGGCACTCATCATCATACATATTTTCTCTTGTTACCAACATGCTATCCGTGTACACCGTATCAGACTCCATGTCAAGACCGTTCAGCAGCTGATAGCTGTTTTCCACGGCAAGATAGCCCATAGCGTAAGGATTTTGTACAATGAGGGCATCCACCTCCCCCGTCTCCAGCATTCCCACAGATACCACATTGCTGTCAAAAGCCACCACCGTGGTGGCGTCTCCCAACTGCTTCTCTCTGACCGCGTATCCCACCCCCAGACTTGTCCATTCATTAAATGTAACGATCACATTGATCTCCGGATGGCGTTTTAGCATTTGGTTGGTTCCTTTTTTCGCCGCCTCCGTGGTGGATAACACATTGATGCTGTCCACAATGGATACTCTGTCGTCTCTTAACGCGGTATCCCGAAATCCATTCTCCCGTTCCTGTCCGTTTTCAGAATTCTTATCAAAGTTGACAATTCCGATATACAGCTGATCCCCTTCCGCCTTCAGGGCCGCCTCAGCCGCCATACATCCCGCCGCGTAATTATCTGTACCGATTCTGCACTTCACCTGACTGCTGTCCACATGGCTGTCCACACTCAGAACCTGAACCCCCATTCCGGCGGCCTCATTTACAGCCTCCGCATTGGCATGATAATCCACCGCCGAAAGAACAATGGCATCCGCTCCATCTTTTACAGCCTGGCGAATCATCTCATTTTGCGTCTCGTAGTCCTCCTCATTTTCCGGACCTTCAAAGCGAAATTCCATATTGTATTCGGTGGCGGCTGCCTCCCCTCCGGCCTGAACAGACTTCCAAAAGGCAGACTGCGTAGACTTGGCAATCAACACTACCCGATTTTTCTTTGAGCCTTCCTGGTTTCCCGCACATGCCGTCAGGATTCCAGCCGCTCCTGCAAGGATGGCGCAAAAAAGGCACAGCGCCGGTCTCTTACTTATCCTCATATTCATTCTCCGTCACTTTGGGCATGCAGATGGTCACACAGGTACCCTCGTCCAATTCACTGGTTATCGTCAGCCCATATTCATTTCCAAAATAAATCTTAATACGGTCATTTACATTTTTAATCCCAATGCCTGTTCGGTCCCCCGCATCTTCGTGAAGGATCTCTTCGCACTGTTCTTTTGTCATACCGACTCCGTTATCTTCCACCGTAAATACAATATTTTCTCCCTGCTGATGGATCCCGATACAAATCGTTCCCTCGTCCACCATCCGGTCCAATCCGTGATAGATGGCATTTTCAATGATGGGCTGAAGGGTAATCTTGTTACACAGGTATGGCAAGCATTCTTCATCCACGTCAAAATGATAGGTAAATTGATTCTTATAACGGAACTTTTGTATCTTTAAATAACTTTCCGCATGTTGCATTTCCTTTTCAATGGTGATCAACTCGTGCCCCCTGCTGATACTGATACGAAACAGTTTGGCCAAAGCATTTACCATTTCCACCGCATCCTGATTTCTCTCCTCCTCGCACAGCCATGCGATGGCGTCCAGTGTATTATAGAGAAAATGCGGATTAATCTGAGCCTGCAAAGCCTTCAACTCCGTCTTTCTTAAACTGATTTCCTCCTGCCGAACCTGTTCCATCAGCTTCTGTATCCTGGTGGCCATATGCTCAAAGGACTCCGAAAGAGACATGATCTCACTGGTACCCGAGACAGATCGAAAGGTAAAGTTCTCGGTGTTTCCTTCAAATTCTCCCATTGCCTTGGCCAACTGCTTTACCGGCATGGAAAATAATTTAGAGAACAACCCTCCGAGAAGGGAGGTTCCGGCCACCACAATGGCTAGTATCACAGCCAAAACGCTCACCATACTCTGTACCTTACTGGTAATCATCTCATCCACATAGCACACTCCCACAATCCTCCAGTTGCAATTTTCCAGAGAATGCACGGTATAGATCACATTAGAACTGATATAGCTTCCCTCCTTCAACGGCTCCTGACTCTCTTCTTTCAATCCGGAATAGATCAGCTGCTGTTGGGGATGATAGATAATATTTCCCTTTTGATCTGCGATGTAACAGTAACCATGCTGCCCAATGCCAACATCGTCCACGTAACTGGCAATATTTTGGAAGCGGATATCAATAGAAACCTGAACCTTCTGACCCTCTCCGTTTCTCATATAGTCCGAGATAGTTACTACCCAGGGATATGCGTTTACAAACAGTGATTCCACATGAGGTTTTGTAATATGAAGCATATGTTCCTGCTCTTCCAGTTTTCCGGAATAAGAAAGGTTCTTTATAATTTTCTCCTTAAGCTGGTAACCATTGGACCAGCATCCCAGCAGATTTCCTTCCATATCATAAGTAGTGATGGCCACCACATCTGAGCGCACCTCCAGAAATCTCTGAAAGAAAGAACTTCTCTCCCTTTCATTCTCCTGAATGTGATCCTCTATAAGGGCCATCAGCTCGCTCATATCCTCCGTGTAGCTGGTCACCGTATTCCGCACCTGGCTTACTGCTTGCTCGCTGCTGGTAACTGCATTCTGCTCCATGGCATCCCGATAAAGTTTTACAAAAGTCAAAAGAATCACCGCCGCCGTTGCCAGCACAATCGCCGTCACCAGCACCGTAAACGTGCCTGACAGGGAAATTTTTTTGGAAACCCTTTTTTTCATTTCACGCATCTTTCGTTTCTTCATTTAGTCTCCTGCAATTGTTCGGTGAAATACCTGTATATTTTTTAAAGCAATAACTAAAGTAATGCTGATCGTTGTACCCGCATTTCGTGGAGATTTCCCGAATCTTCAGCGAGGTGCAAAGTAAAAGCTCCTTGGCAGTCTCGATCCTTTTCTTCGTTAACAGATCGGTAAAGGTACTCCCGGTAGACTTTTTAATTAGGGCGCTCAGATAATTCGGGCTGACCGCAATCTCATTGCTGACAGCGACCAGAGAGAGATCCTGGTCCATATAGCGCTCATTAATCATCTTAATTGCCTGATCACAGAGTACGGCACTGCTCTTTTTCCTCTGGTCCGCAATCAGCTGTCTGGCAGCCAGACAGATATCCATATAGCTGTGAAGGGCCTCTCTGCCATTGCCTAAAACAGAAATATTATGGAGTGGAAAATGCTGCTGCAATTCCTGAATCGCTTCATTACCGGCCACAGCGTAAGCTACCTGAAAGACCACGGATGCCACCTGGAGAAGAATAAAATTGGCCGCAGTTGCCGAAATCTTACCACTGTCAATATCTGCGAAGAACTCTCTTAAGTACTCTCTCAGCTCCTCCTCACTACCTCCCCGCAATAAATTTTCAATCTCACTTACCGCTTTCTGAACCTTCTCCTGATCAAATTCCTCCATCCGTTCCTCATCTGCGATAAAGTAAACATGACTGTCCGATTTTCCGGAATAACTGATCGCGTTCATGGCCTCCAGATAACACTCATGACAACTGCTCAGATGATCTGCGATTCGGCTCACTCCCACAGAGCAATTCAGGTTCATAATCCGGTTCACACTCTGTACGATATCTTCAACCAGGATGTGCAGATACTTTTCAAATCCCATATTCGTAGCCATAAGCAGGGAAACCACTCTCCCTCTGATATAGATGCTGGCAGATTTCACATATTTGTTCAAAATAGACTCCACTGCGCTGGTACTGGCTCTGGAAGTTCGCCTTTTCCCGTCCTGATCTGTAATATTCGTTACAATCACCGCATATTTCAGAATTTCCGGGCTGTCCGTTTTGATTACCCCGCAGGAAATCGCATCCGCAAGCAATTCCTTTTCCGCTTCCTCGCTCCCCCTTCTCTGAAATCCGTCCAGCATAAGCGGCATCAAAAATTCCCACTTTTCCATTTTCTCCTGCATTCGGTCTCTGGAGGCAAACTTCTCAAACTTCTCGTCGATTTTCTCCTTGATCAAATACAGTTCTTTTGTCAACTCCGCAGAGGAAATTGGTTTTAACAGATAACTGATGATATTATACTGAATTGCCTGCTGAGCATAAGAAAAATCGTCAAATCCGCTTAAGAAAGCAATCTGGACGGTGGGACGTATTTCTCTTACCTTTCTGGCTAACTCAATTCCAGAAATAAAAGGCATCCGTACATCGGTCAAAAGAAGATCCGGTTCCAGCTTTTCCACCAGTTCCATGGCTTCTACGCCATTTTCCGCCTCCCCGACAACCTGAAACCCAATCCGGGCCCAATCTACCTTCCGGATCAGAGAACGGCGGATTTCTTCTTCGTCGTCTGCGACAACCACTGTATACATAGCGTTCCTCCTCCGTATATTCTACTTCTTATTATAACCTATCCCCGTCGGTTTAGAAACCCCGCAAAATCATTTTTTGTATAAGAAAAAGGCCTTGAAACATCAAGACCTTTCCAAAGAGGCGACAACCAGATTTGAACTGGTGATAAGGGTGTTGCAGACCCGTGCCTTACCACTTGGCTATGTCGCCTTAAGCTATTATATTATAGCAAATGATAATTCATCTGTCAAGAAAAATTATCAACTGACTCCTACGGGAATCGAACCCGTGTTACCGCCGTGAAAGGGCGATGTCTTAACCGCTTGACCAAGGAGCCTGAGTAATCACTGTTTTTACCACAGCAACGGAATTAATCTTATCATACTTCTCTCACAATTGCAAGCTCTTTTCACTTTTTATTTATATCTTTATTTTATGTCGATATTTTTCAAAATATTATTGTGCATTATTTCCATATTTCTATTTCTGTGCAATATTTTACGTGCTATTTTTTCCATTTTATGTTAAGATTTTAGTGTAAATTTTATGCATTTTTTAAAAATCATTTGAAAGGAGGCAATCTATGAAACAACGTTTGAAACGAATTACGGCCTTGGTTCTCGCCTTCTCCATGGTGGCTCCAACCCAGGCTCTGCCTGTAAACGCCGCAGAAAGCAACATCAACGGTAACATTATTTTTACCGAAGAGGAAACCATACCAGTCAGCAATCTTGGCTCTGAGCGCTCCACGCTGTTTAATTCCGGGTGGAAGTTCTTCCTGGGAGACTCCTCTTCCGCCCATGAGGTCAGTTTCAATGATTCCAGCTGGCGAACCGTGGATCTTCCTCACGATTACAGCATTGAGCAGGAATTCACCACAAGCGGGGAAGCAGAAAGCGGATTTCTCCCCGGTGGAACCGGCTGGTATCGGAAAACCTTTACCCTTCCGGAGGAATGTGCAGGAAAGAACATTACTGTGGACTTTAACGGTGTTTATATGAACGCCACAGTCTACGTAAACGGGCATCGGTTGGGCACCCATCCCTATGGCTATACCGGATTTGCCTTTGATATTTCCGAAGATGTGATCTGCGATGGCCGGACGCAAAATGTGATCGCCGTAAAGGTGGAAAATACGGTTCCAAGCAGCCGTTGGTACTCCGGCAGCGGCATTTACCGGGATGTCTATTTTAACATTACGGAGCCTGTACATGTGGCACGCTATGGAACTACCATTACCACGCCGGAGTTGGAAACACAGAAGGATGGCGATGTTACCGTCAACATTGAGACCTCTCTGGAAAATGAAGCGGAGCTGCCTGCATCTGTTCAGGTTCGAAACACAGTATACGACAGCTCCGGAAATCCTGTTTCTGACCCTGTTTTAGACACTGTTTCCCTGGAGCCAGGCACAGACCGGACCATTGAACAAAATGCAATTGTAAACAAGCCTGATCTTTGGTCTGTAGACTCCCCCACTCTTTACTCTGTAAAGACGGAAGTCCTCCAAGACGCTCAGGTGGTGGACACTTATGAGTCCTCCTTTGGATTCCGTTACATCGGAGTGGATACGGAAACAGGGTTTACCCTAAACGGAGAAAACCTGAAACTCAAAGGCGTATGTATGCACCACGATCAGGGTTCCCTTGGCGCGGAAGCTCACGAGGATGCCATCGAACGCCAGGTAAAAATTTTAAAGGAAATGGGATGTAATTCCATCCGTGTAACCCACAATCCTGCCTCTGACGTGCTGGTAAGAATGTGCGACAAATACGGCATTTTGTTGATCGACGAAGCATTTGATACCTGGCTGTACTTCAAAAACGGAAACGTAAATGATTACAGCGCTCATTTTGATGAAAACATCGGTGAGGAAAATGAGATTATCGGCGGCGCAAGCGACATGACCTGGGCCGAGTACGATCTGAAGGAAATGGTATCCAGAGGAAAAAATGCCCCCAGTATTATCATGTGGTCTCTGGGTAATGAAATCATGGAAGGAAACTCCGGTGACTTTTCCATATATTCGGACATTGCCCAGCAGCTGATTACCTGGGGAAAAGAAATCGATGACACCAGATTCTATACCTTTGGCGATAATAAATTAAAAGCCAACTGGTCAGAAGCATTTGAAATCTCTGATGTACTGACCAGGGAAGGTGGTATGATTGGCGCAAACTATTGTGGCCACAGCATTTACACCAGTCTGCACAACAACCATCCCGACTATGCCCTATATGGCTCCGAAACGGCATCTGCCATTGGAAGCCGTGGCGTATATCACACCAAGGGCCAGGATAATAGTACGCACGAGTTGACCGCTTATGATAAAACAGCCGTAGGTTGGGGTGCCACAGCAAGCAGCGCCTGGTTTGATGTCATCCGCAATGATTTTATCGCCGGGACTTATGTGTGGACAGGCTTTGATTACATTGGTGAGCCCACCCCCTGGAACGGAACCGGTGCCGGGAGCGTGACCGGAGGACAGCCTTCTCCCCGTTCTTCCTATTTTGGAATCGTAGATACGGCCGGTTTCCCCAAGGACGATTATTACCTCTATCAGAGCCTTTGGAATGAGGATGTGCATACACTTCATATCCTTCCCTGTTGGGATGAGGAAAACATCGTACTGACAAACGGCGAGGCGGAAGTGGTGGTATATACCGATGCCGCGAGAGTAGAACTCTATCTGAATAATAAAAAAGTTGCGGAAGCAGACTCCAAGGTCGTAACCACCAAGGCTGGCTACTCCTATCGTATGTGGCAAGGAAAAAACAACGCTTCCGGATTGTACCCCACCTTTTCTGTTCCCTATGAACGCGGAACCTTGTCCGTAAAAGCATATGATGAGCAGAACCAATTGATTACCAATACTGTGGGCAGAAGCAGTGTCACCACCTCTTCTACTCCCAGTCGTCTTCAGTTAACCGATACCTACAGCTATGGCGACTACTCTACCATCGATGCGGATGGAGCCAGTCTCTCTTATATTTCCGTGGATGTCATGGACGACTTCGGCGTTATGGATCCGGATGCGGCAAATGAAATTACCTTCACGGTAGAGGGCGACGGAGAACTGATCGGAACTGATAACGGCGATTCCAGAGATCTCACCTGTTTTGTACCTGAGAGTACTACTCAGACTACACGCAAAGCTTATAATGGAAAAGCTCTGGCAATCGTAAAATCCACGAAAAAGGCCGGAAGTTTCACCTTGACAGCCTCCGCAGATGGCCTGATTTCAGATCGTATTACCGTTACCACACAGTCCGTCTATGAAGATGGAAAGAAAGAGCTGCAAAGTTATCAGCTTCCCACGCACTGCTATGTGCGCCAGGGAGCAGACAGCCTGGCTCTCCCCGATACCGTTCTGGCTACCTATGCAGACGGAGAGCAAGTTAGCCTTCCCATTACCTGGGAGCCTTACGATAAAGACAATCTGAATCAGCCGGAAAGTTTTGTGGTATCAGGAGCCTTCCAAAGCGGCGGGCAGCAGGTGGCAGTCTCTATGACGGTTCATGTGTATGGCAACGTGGTAGCTGCTGAAAACTACTCTGGCATCACTGCTCCCAACACCATTCCCACTCTCCCCGGCGTGCTTCAGACCTATCTAGGGAACGGTGAGGCTTATGAAGAATTTCCAGTGGAATGGAATACGGCACAGCTTACAGAAGAACAATTCGCCGACGTGGGAGCAGTGGTCTCGATCTCAGGAACAGTTACCACGCCCTTCCAGGAAATCTATCCGGTGACTGCCAAGATACGGGTGGCGGAACCGATCCTCGGTGAGAAAAATAACATAGCCCCAGATTACCTGGAACTGACCCAAAGTTGTACTACGCCCACCGATAATCTGCTCTCCATTGTAAATGGTGTCAAGCAAAGTTCCGTTTCTGGTGGACAGAATGAGCGGTGGTCAAACTGGAATATGCGCAACGATCCTTCCAGCCCTGTCATCACCTTTACCTGGGCCACTGCCCATTTGGTAGATCAGATCAATCTGTTCTACTACACCGAGGAAGGCGTAAGCAATTCTCAGCGCCCCACCAGCGTAAGTTTCGAATATTCATTAAACGGACAGGATTGGCAGCCCGTGGGATATGATACCTCCAATGTGGAAGAAATCGAAAATGACGGTCGCATTTTCCACCTAAACGAAATGATTAACCCCATTGCCATCCGTATCATTCTAGGGCATGACAAGGGATATTTCATTGGTTTGACCGAAGCCGAGATCATGAGCACCAGCGTTTCTTATCGCGCAAACACTTCTGCGGACTTAAGCGGTATTGAAATCGACGGGATTCCTCTTGCTGACTTTGATTCCGACACCACGGAATATACCGTAAACGGAAACCAGATAACCGGTGTAACGCCCAGGGAAAATGCTGCGTATACGGTTCTTCCCTTCTATGGGAATACCGTTCAGATCCTGACAAAATCCGAGGACAGGACAGAATCCAAAGCTTACACCTTTATTTTTGAAAATATGGATCCCGACATCAGTTACCTCTCAAAGGTAATGGTAACGGCCCCCACAGACACTGTAGCTAAACATGACACCCTGCAGCTACAGGCAACTGCTCTGAATCAGGATGGGGAGGACATCACAGATGCCTGCCAGATCACATTCCAGGTGAAAGGCCAGGCAACCTGTACAGAAACCGGACTGGTTACTGCCCCAGAAAGTGGACTGGTACAGGCTATTGCAACCGCCTCCTACAAGGGAAAGAGCATCTCTTCTGCTCCTTTTACCATTCGGGTCAACGGAGCGGATATTCCCATTGAGGATCTCACCGGATTTGCCGACAGCGAAGAGACCTCCGAATCCATGCAGCCGGCTTCCAATGCCGTAGACAAGGATGTAAGTACTCACTGGCATACCAGCTGGACTTCCAACGATGTGGTCATCAACCCAGACAGTCCGGACGACTGTGAAAACAACGGTTACACCATTGACCTTGGCAAGGTACAGGAAGTAACCAAGCTGGAATATTTGCCCAGACAACCGTTAAGCACAGGGGACGGCTTTGAAAATGGAAGAATTTTGACTTATCGTATTTTAGCCGGAAACTCTCTGGATTCCCTGAGTGTTGTCAGCGAAGGCAGCTGGGAGAATGACGAAACCTTAAAGTCTGCCAGATTTGAGCCATTACAGGCCCGCTACATCCGTATTGAAGCGCTTTCCACCTATACAGGTGACACGGAACCGGAAAACCAGAATAAATACATCAGCGCGGCAGAATTCTACGTTTATGCGCCCGGAGAGCCAGAGTGTATCTGCGAAATCCAGGATCTTGTATTGGAAGGCCAAAGTCTTACCATTCCCTATTATGAGGATAGCGCGCAGCTTTCATTGGAAGCCTCCGCTACCTTGCGGGATGGCTGTATCGAAGACGGCCATGAAAACGCCGTCCTTACGTATACCTATTCCATCGAGCAGGACGAAAACCAGATTGCAGAACTGACTGGCAGCACTCTAACCCTCACCGGCAGCGGTACGGTTCTTGTGAAGGTCACCGCCCAGGCGCTGGATGCGCAGAATGAGGTCATTCAAGAGGTTTCCACTACAGCAGAGTTTACCTGCACCAAAGAAGCAGTGCCTGAATACACAATTTCCTTTGAGGGCGGAGAGGGTGCCCTTGGCCAGGCCCCCGCACCCATTACAGGCGCCATAGGAACCCGTTTCTACCTGCCTGAGAATACCTTTGTAAAGAAGGGATACGATTTCGCAGGATGGAGCAACGGCATTTCCATTTATCCCGAAAATACGCTTCTGACCATTGGTTCCAGAGATGTAACCTTCACAGCCGTATGGGAGATTGCGGAGGTGCCTTCGGAAAAGATTGAATCCATCACCGGCCGTGCAGAAAGTCAGCAGAGTACGCAGCCTGCCTCCAACGCAACAGATAATAATGTAAACACCCATTGGCATTCCAACTGGACTAACAACAATGTGGTGATCGATCCTAACAATCCAGATGCCTGCAAGAATAACGGTTACATCATTGATCTGGGGGACATCTATCCGGTAACAAAGTTAGAATATCTGCCCAGACAGTATACCGGACCCAACGACGGATGTGAAAATGGACGCATTATCAACTACCGCATCCTGGCCGGTACTACTGAAGATTCCATGTCTGTGGTATGCACCGGAACCTGGGAAAACGACTACTCTTTAAAGACCGCCAAATTCCAGACCGTTTCGGCCCGTTACATCCGTATTGAGGCCCTTTCCACCTATTCCGTGGAAGCGAACGGTGCCAACAAGTACATCAACGCGGCGGAGTTTTATGTCTACAAAGCCAAAGAAAGCTTCCAGGCTCAGGAGCTAAGAGATTGGATTCTCTTCATGGAAACCCTCTCCGAATCAGACTATACGGTCGCAAGCTGGAGGATTCTGGAAGAAGCCCTTCAGGCAGCCAAAGAAGTGGAGGCAAATACAAATGCTACAAAATCTGAAATCGATCAGGCAATTGCTAATTTAGTGGCCGCTTTCGGAGGATTGGAATATGGAGTGCAAAAACAGCATCTACAGGAAGCTATCAAGGCAGCGCAAAGTATTCTCTCCAGGGAACAGGATTACGATGCAGAAAGTCTTGCCGCACTAAAAGCACTGATCGAAGATGCCGAAAACCTGTTAGCCGATTCTTCAGCAACTCAGGACCAGGTAAATCAAATGGTAAGCGACTTGATTGAAGCCATTGTGCAGGTTGCACCGGATGAAGAACTGGCTGCTCTGGAAAGCCTTATCGTAGCAGTAGAAGGTCTGAATAGCAGCAAATACACTTTTGACAGTTGGGCTGCGCTGGAAGAGGCGATAGCCAATGCGAAGACCGTCCTTGCAGATCCTGATCGGGCGGACGGAGCCCTTGCAGATGCTTATTTGAAGCTTTCAGAAGCCATCCGGGGATTGGTTATGAAGGGCAACAAGGAAGCTCTTACTGCCGTTATAGAAAAGGCAGAAGCCATTCTGGGCACTGCTTCCAATTATACAGAATCTACTATCGCAGGGCTAGAAGAAGCTCTTGCCGATGCAAAGGCTGTTTATGACAATGAAAACGCCTCACAGGCAGAAGTCAATACCGCTACAGAGGCACTCACCAAAGTGCTGGTACAGGCCCGCTTAAGAGGGGATCTGGATCAGGATGGTACGATTACCACAAAAGACTCCACTGCTCTCCTGCGCTACGCTGCTGAGCTTGACAGCCCGGATGCCGAAACACTGGAGGGTGCTGACGTGAATGGAGATGGCATTGCAGATACTCGAGATGCTGTACTAATTCTTCAGTTTGCTTCAGAAAAAATAGACACTTTTTAATAAGCAGATTTTAATCAGAAAAGCCGGGGGATATGTTCCTCCGGCTTTTTCCATTCTGATTCTATAGAATATAGAATTCAAACACCAACAAAAAACTTGCAGAAAAAATCCGCAAGTTTTTTAACTCCCCGAGTTGGGCTCGAACCAACAACCCTTCGGTTAACAGCCGAATGCTCTACCATTGAGCTATCGAGGATTATTCTGTTTAGAAGGCTTATACCTTCAAAACCGCATACGGATATCTGATTCCCATCCTTCTCTCTTCTCTGTCCCGCTTTCCGCCTGTGCTTCTCCGCACTCTTGGTTAAGCCCTCGACCGATTAGTTTTGGTCAGCTCCACACATTACTGCGCTTCCACCTCCAACCTATCTACCTCGTCGTCTTCAAGGGGTCTTTCCGCTCTCGCGTGGGACGTCTCATCTTGAGGGGGGCTTCGCGCTTAGATGCCTTCAGCGCTTATCCCTTCCGGACTTGGCTACCCGGCCGTGCCATTGGCATGACAACCGGTCCACCAGAGGTCCGTCCGGCCCGGTCCTCTCGTACTGAGGCCCGCTCCTCTCAAACGTCCTGCGCCCGCGCCGGATAGGGACCGAACTGTCTCACGACGTTCTGAACCCAG
>CABSEG010000078.1 GCA_902476645.1 uncultured Lachnospiraceae bacterium
TGGGAGCCAATGCCATTCGAACCAGCCATAATCCGGCATCCCGCGTATTGATTGAACTGTGCAATAAAATGGGCATCTTAGTCATCGAAGAAGCCTTTGACATGTGGGTGAATAAAAAGGGAAGCGGTGACTATGCGAGATTTTTCCCTGCCCACGGGGAAGAAGATACCAAAGCAATGATAGACCGGGATAAAAACGATCCCAGCGTCATTATGTGGTCCATCGGAAACGAACCGTCTGCCTCAGACTGTAAGTCCGGGGTGGTGGGAAGCGTCTCTGGCAAGGAGGAATGGACTGAGGGAGTGGTTCCGGAATTGATGAAGTGGGTTCGTTCCATCGATCAAACCAGACCTACGACCTGGAATAACCGATATGCGTTTAATAATTATGGCGATATGATTCACGATATGATTGACGTGCCTGGATTCAGCTATCGAACCGCCGCGGAGTACGACAAGTATCATGAAGAGCATCCGGATTGGATCATGGTAGGCTCAGAGGTTGGTTCACATTATGCCAGCCGCGGCTATTATTTAAACCAGGACGATCCTACGGGGGCAGATCCGGAATCCAACAAAGACAGTGAAAACTTTCTGATTTCCTCCTATGAAGTGGAGGGAAATGGGACACCGGTCACCACAAGCTGGGTGCAGGACCGAGACCGGGAGTACTCACTGGGAGAATTTGTGTGGACCGGGTTTGATTACATAGGGGAACCAACACCATTTTCCGGTCAGCAGACTACTCTGGAGGACGGAACTATCCGAAAGCCCAAATCTTCCTACTTTGGACTAATCGATACAGCCGGTCTGCCCAAGGATTCCTATTATCTCTATCAGAGTATCTGGACTACCGCCAAGGAGAATCCCATGGTGCATCTGCTGCCCCACTGGAACTGGGAAGAGGGAGAACAGATTGAAGTTTGGGCTTATACAAACGCCAAATCTGTGGAGCTGTTTATCAATGGAAAATCCCAGGGAATCCGCAATTTTGAGACCAAGTATACTTCTTACGGATTGGAATACCGGGAGACAGAAGATGGGAAGCTTTGGCTGGACTGGGATACGGTTTTTGAGGCAGGGGAGCTGAAAGCGGTAGCTTACTCTGAAAAAGACGGACAAGGGGAGGTTATCGCGACCGATGTGATTCAGACCGCCGGAAATGAGGATGCCGTCCTCTTAACCCCAGATCGCAGGAGCATTAAGGCAGACGGGAAGGATTTGTCCTTTATCACGGTTGACGTGGTGGATAATCAAGATATCACAGTGCCGGATGCAGATAACTTGATTACCTTCGAAGTGGAAGGCGGAGAAATTGCAGGCGTGGACAATGGAGATGGGGCAAACGTGGAGCCTTATCAGGCAAATTACAGAAGCGTCTTCTCCGGAAAAGCCGTGCTGATTGTTCGATCTGATGGAAGTGGGGAACCGATACGGGTTACTGCCCGTTCAAACGGGTTAACTGCGGGAACCACGACGGTGTATACCTATACGGAGGAGGCACCGGAGAAGGAGGAGATCGTAGAGATCCTTCCGGTGAGAACCGTTACTTATCTGGGTGAGGAGCCTGTGTTGCCCACCATGGTACAAGCGGTCTACAACGATGGCTCCGTGGAATCGGTTGCGGTAAATTGGGAAAACTTTGCAGACTATGATGAAAGCGGGGAATACCAGGTTGCTGGCACTGTTCAAGGCTCTTCTGTACGCGCCGAGGCGACCATTCTTGTGGTAGACGTGATTGGAGTGGAACCATATACGACCGCAGTGACGGTGGGGACGGTACCAGAACTTCCAGATAAAGTGAATCTGGTATATGGAGACAGCAACAAACGTGTAACCTCGGTGGAATGGAAGATGCCGGAAGAATCTGTGTGGAATGTCACAGGGACGGTTACGGTTACCGGAACGGCTGAAGGAAGCTCTTATCCGGCAACGGCCATTGTCCGCGTGGGTGAGACCGTACACGGAATGGAGAAACAAAATATTCTGCTGGCGCAGGAGGGAAATGAATATCCTGTGATAGAGGCTGCCTATACAGAAGGGGAAGCGTCATCCGCAACGGAGAAGTTAAATGACGGTGTGATATCCTTTAGCAACTCACCCAAAAATCGCTGGTCTGATTATGGAGAGATCAGAGAGAATGATACCAATACCATTACCATGACCCTTGGCCAAAAAGAGGAAGGTGCATATGAGGTTGACAATATGCAGGTCTATTATTATACCGACAACTATGGTGCTGCGGTTCCGGATTCTGCCACAATAGAGTATTGGGACGGAGAGGAATGGAAAGAAGTAGAGCATCTGGAAGAGAAGGTAGAGGATAGCAGAGTATATAATTATACGTTCGATGCAGTGAAGACTTCCAGAATCAGATTGGTAATGAAGCAGTCTGGAACTACTTCCAATGGCAAGACCAAGTGTCTGGCCATTACAGAGATGGAGATCCATGCTGACGTTGCGGTGGAGAAGCCGGTGGTTCCTTATGCAAGTGCTCAGGTATCGGAGATTCGCATAAATGGAGAGACTTTGTCCGGATTTTCGCCGGATACCTATGATTACCAGGTGACTTTGGGATGGGAAACAGGAAAACCGGACATCACCGCGACACCCTATGAAAATTCCAGAATCATGGTAGTACCGCCGATGAAGGAGAACGGAACTTATAAAATTTTGGTGACTAGTGAAGATGGGGAACATACGGCAGTTTACAACATACAAGTGAGATCTGAAAACGCTCCTCTGGACAAAGTGGAGCTTTCCATGGAAACAGCACAGATTCAGCAGGATACAGAAGCAAAGATCCAGGAATCGGTAACGGATCAGGCAGGAACCAAATTGTCTGCCTCTGAGTATCAGATTTCCTGGGAGAGCAGCAATGAAAGCGTACTTACTGTCTCAGAAGGAACCGTCCGGGCCATTGCCCCGGGACAGGCAGTGGTTACAGCCACAGTGGTTTATAACGGAGAGAGTCTATCCGCTACCATAGAGATTACGGTAACCAAGGCACCTTATGAGAAAGTCATTGTAGACTTCGCTCCTGTGGAGCTTACTGTGAAAAAAGGGGAGACCCCAAGTTTACCAGCCAAGGTAACCGCAGAGTATGACAGGGGATTCCCGGGACTGGTGGAAGTTACCTGGGATGATTATGACAGAAGTCTGTTGGAAGAATACGGTACGTTTACTGTAAAGGGAACTGTGCGGGGAACCGATCTTCGGCCCACAGCAAATATTAAGGTTCTGGATATTATTGCAGTGGAACATATTTCCATAGCTACGATTACTGGCGTAAACCCGGATTTTGCGCTGCCGGAAAGTGTACAGGTTTACTATAGCGACGGAAATGATACACAGGCTCCCGTAGTCTGGAATCAAGCATCTCAGGAACAATATGCGAAACCGGGCACGTTTACTCTGGAAGGAAGAGTAGAGGGAACGGACATTTTGGCAGAGGCATCTGTGCGTGTGACTGATGAGGAGATTGAGGGCATGGACTTTGCAACACGCCACAATGATCAATTTCCAATTATCACCGCTTCTGCCTCCGAAGGAGGAAGTACGACAGAGGATATATGCGATGGAATTGTCTCCTATAATGACGATGAGAAAAATCGGTGGAGTACCTATGGTACAGGAGAGGACCTTGTAACCCTTGAGTACGTGATTGGAAATCAGAATGAACTCCCCTATAATATCAACCAACTGGAAGTAGATTATTTCTATGACAAATACGGCTCAGGAGCTCCGGATACCTGTAAAATTCAGTATTGGGATGGAGAAGCATGGGTGGATGTACAAAACCAGAAACAGGACGTGACGGAAATGACGGCCGACGGACAGCCTGGAAAGGTTGGGTCCACCGGAGGATATAAGACGATTTATACCTTTGATAATATCTATACCTCCAGATTCCGTCTTGTGATGGATATTACCCAAAGGAGAAAGGAAAATCCAAAGGCAAACATAGCAATTACTGAGATTTATGGCACAGCCAGAGAAGTCCTTTCCAATAATAGTGCCAGTCTCTCAGAAATCCGGATAGATGGGGAACTTCTTTTGGATTTTGATCAGGATCAGACAGAGTACCAGGTGAAGAGAGAACAGAACACCATTCCGCAGATCGAGGCCACAGCTGTTGATAATGGGGCAGTCACCATTGTACCACCCATCAGCGCCGAAGGAGAAGGAAGAGTGATCGTCGTATCCGAAAGCCGGGCGGAGTCCAGGACATATCGTCTTATGTTCCAGGTTGTGGAAGCCCCCAAGGCAGATAAAGCCGGACTAAAAGCCGCCATAGATTTGGCAATGGCGTTGGACAAAGCGGATTATACGGCAAATTCCTATCAGACATTGGAGCAGGCAATAGCCAAGGCGAAAGAAGTATACCAAGAGCCGGACGTATCCCAGAAAGATGTGGATGAGCAGTTGCAGGCCCTTCTGGCAGCCGTAAATGGACTAGAAATAGAAGTGAAGGCCTCCGGTGAGTATCAGGAGCTTTTGGGACAGCTAAACGACAAAGAACAAGAACTGGCAGAAAAGCAAACGGAATTGGAGGGGTTAAAGGGAAAGCTTGAAAAAGCAGATCAGGCGCTTACAGAAGCCAAGGACCAGGTGTCAGAGATACAGAGTCAGTTAAACGATGCGAAACAGGAGATTGAAAAGCTGAAAGGAGAGGCCGAGACATCCACAGAGGAATTGGCCAAGTGGGAACAAAAGGCAAAACAGCTGAAAGAACTACTTCTGGAGGCACAAAATGAAGTGACCAGTCTGGAGGAGGAAAAAGCCCAGTTGGAGGGGCAAATCCAGACGCTGGAGACTCAGGTGGGGCTTCTGAATGATCAGGTGGAAGAGCTTACGGAAAAGAAGGCAGAATTAGAAAAAGCATTAGAGAAAGCCGAGAAGGAAAGACAGCAGAAGGAAGAAGAACTGAAACAGGCACTCAAGGAACTGGAACAGTTAAAGGCACAGCAGCAGACCGTACCGGTCACGTTGAAAAAAGGAGAGACAGCTACGGTCAAAGGCATTGTATATCGTGTCACAGATGCCGATGGCAGAGAAGTGGAAGCGTACAAGGCAAAGAAGAAAAATATCAAGTCCGTGACCGTGCCAAAAACCGTAAAGATACACGGCATCACCTGTAAGGTAACCGCGATTGCAGATAAAGCATTTTCCAACAGCAAAAAGCTTTCGAAAGCAGTGATTGGGGCCAACGTCACCAGGATCGGAAAAAGAGCTTTCTATGGAGATAAGAATCTGAAAAAGATCATAATCAAGAGCAAGAAGATCCGGAAGGCAGGCACGAAAGCCTTGAGAGGAATCTCGGCCAAGGCTGTGATTCAAGTACCTAAGGGAAAGAAGAAGGCTTATACAAAGCTGCTGAAAAACAGAGGTCAGAAGAAGACCGTAAAGATCCGATAAAGAGAAAACAGGTCGAAGCGACAAAAGCTTCGGCCTGTTTTAACGGTAGGAGATATGAAGCCAGAAAGAATTGGACTTCATTTCAGGGGAAGAAAACATAAATTACCTTGCCTCCCAACGACCGGACGCACCGCAGGGGAGAACTAAACCGTTGGAGGAGACGGGCAGTCCCACCTCCTGGGAGTCTACCTTTCCGTGGAAAGGAGCCAGTTCCGTTGCCAGCATGTAGGTCAATACCGCAGGAGCCAGTCCCGTGGTATAAGAGTTTACCAGGAAAAAGAGGGGATCGCTGCTTAGAAGCCTGGCGCACAGGCGAATCAGGGGATAGATGGCTTCCTCGATTTTCCAGACTTCCCCTTTTGGGCCGCGTCCGTAGGAGGGCGGGTCCATGATGATGCCATCGTAGTGATTTCCTCTTCGGATTTCCCGCTCTACGAATTTTACGCAGTCATCTACGATCCAGCGTATGGGACGGTCTTCCAGGCCGGAAGAACGGGCGTTTTCCCTGGCCCAGCTTACCATGCCCTTGGAGGCGTCCACATGGGTGACGGATGCCCCTGCCTGCGCCGCCGCCAGGGTGGCTCCCCCCGTGTAAGCGAATAGGTTCAGTACTCTGATGGGACGGACTGCTTTTCGGATTTTATCGGAAAACCAGTCCCAGTTGGCGGCCTGCTCCGGAAAGAGGCCGGTATGTTTGAAGCTAAAGGGCTTCAGATGAAAGGTCAGATCCCGGTAAGTGATGGTCCACTGATCCGGAAGATCAAAAAATTCCCATTCTCCACCGCCCTTTTTGCTTCTGTGGTAGTGGGCGTTGGGACGCCTCCAGCCCCGGTGGGTTTTTGGCGTATTCCAGATCACCTGAGGGTCCGGACGTACCAAAAGATAGTCTCCCCAGCGCTCCAGCTTTTCTCCCTGGGAAGTATCGATCACTTCATAATCTTTCCAATGGTCTGCAATCCACATAATTTGCATTTCCTTTCTTTATTCTCAAAGGCAACGAGTCAATCAGACGTTTCGCGTGCGAAACCAATACGTATAAAAATCCGTAAAGCCTAAAGACTCATACAGCCGTTTGGCAAACAGGTTTCCCCGTACCACCTGCAGGTAGGCTCTTTTTGCGCCTTTTTTTTTCGCCTCGGTCAAGATTTGGCTGCAAATAGCCCTGGCGAAGCTCTTTCTGCGGCAACTGGCATCCACGTAAATGGCGTAGAGTCCCACGTGATCCCGATCCAGAATACCCAGACCGCTGGCCACAACCCGGCCTTCAATCTCAATGAAGGCCACGATGGTCTCCTTGGGGATGGCTTTAAACATGGAAGGCACGATCCTCCGGAGGGTGGGATTCGTGGTACCATTTAGGCGAAACAAAGCCGTGATCCACTCATCTGTAATCCGGTCCCGGAGCTGCACCACCGTGTTATTGGGAAAAAAGATGGAAGAAGGAAGGCCAGAGTTTCGTCCGTAGTACTCATACTCCACGTAGACGGGTTCGTAGGGGCGAAAACACTCCATAGGCATGGTCATCACCTCAGTGGTGTGCGCAATCTCATATCCCCGCTCTGCCAGAAGCCGGTCAAAAGAGGGATCCAGCAGAGGATTGATTTTAAAGTTGGAAGGGGTATGGAAGTTGGCGTAGATCCCTTCACAGTAAGCAATTTTCTCTTCAAGGGGAAGGGATGAGGCTCCCACCTGTTCTACGCTGTTGGTCCGGTATGTATAATTATGGGAAAACCGGATTAACCATCCGTCGTAGAGCTCAATCTTATGCGACGGCCAGGCGTTTAGAGAGAGTTCCTCGATTAATTTCATATAAGCTCTTTTTTCCATGGGATATCCCTCCAGTATAAGACTGCATAGACAGCAAGTTATGATTAGGCGCTGCTATATCCTGTTCATTATAGTGCAAATAGGGCGGATGTTCAACGAAAAACTTGACCGAAATCGTTTCTTTTGATAAAGTGAACAGTAGAAGAATTTTGCAAGGAGAGGAGACAGAAGAGATGAAGCTGGGATTTATAGGATGCGGAAATATGGGAGGAGCCCTCATTGGGGGGATCCTCAAGCACCACATCTGTGAGGCGTCAGAGATTTTGGCATCCACGCCGGATCAGGCCTGCGCGGAGAGAGTCAGAAGGACGTACAAGATCGAAGTTACTCCGGATAACCGCAGGGTGGCAAAGGAGTGCGATACCCTAGTGTTAGCCATTAAGCCTCAGTTTTATGAAGAGGTCATAGGGGAAATCCGAAACGAGCTGTCGGATAGCAAGATTGTGGTATCCATCGCCCCCGGTAAGACGTTGGAATGGCTGGATCTGCAGTTTGGCAGGCCGTTAAAGCTGGTACGCTGTATGCCTAACACGCCGGCCATGGTTGGAGAGGGAATTACAGGGGTATGCTGTAACAAGCAGGTACAGAAGGAAGAATTAGAAAGCATCTGTGAGCTTTTGTCCGGATGCGGAAAGACTGAGGTTTTGCCGGAAAGTCTGATGGATGTGGTGGTTTCTGTAAGCGGCAGCGCTCCCGCTTATGTATTTATGTTTATTGAAGCTATGCCAGATGCGGCGGTGGCCGATGGAATGCCACGGGCACAGGCATATAAGTTTGCTTCTCAGGCTATACTAGGAAGTGCTAAGATGGTGTTGGAGACAGGAAAGCATCCGGGAGAACTAAAGGATATGGTTTGCTCTCCCGGGGGCACTACGATTGAGGCTGTGAGAGTACTGGAAGAGAAGGGCTTTCGCAGTGCCGTAATCGAAGCCATGAAAGCCTGCACCAGCAAGGCAAAAGGAATGTAGGAGATGAGAAAATGCTAAGAGAGAATGCCTGGAAGAAGTATGACGGAAAGCAGAGGGAACAGATAGAGGCCTTTTGCGAAGACTATAAGAATTTTTTGACCAAATGTAAGACAGAAAGAGAGTGTGTGGCAGAGCTGGCGGCTCAGGCGGAGGCATGCGGTTTCCGGCGGCTGGAAGACATCATGCAAAATGGCCGGGTACCCGTTCCCGGAGATAAAATTTATGCTCAGGCTATGGGAAAAACCCTGGTGCTGTTTCAGATTGGGAGAGAACCCTTAGAACAGGGGATGAATCTTCTGGGGGCCCATATTGATTCCCCCAGGTTGGACTTGAAACAAAACCCTCTGTACGAGGATGGTGATTTGGCCATGCTGGAGACTCACTATTACGGAGGCGTGAAAAAGTATCAGTGGGTGGCCCTGCCGCTGGCCCTTCATGGAGTTGTGGTGAAAAAGGATGGAACCTGTGTACAGGTGGTGCTGGGGGAGGACCCTGCCGATCCGGTGGTAGGCGTGTCTGACCTGCTGATTCATCTCTCCGCAACGCAGATGGAAAAGAAAGCCTCAAAGGTGATTGAGGGAGAGGATATGAATATCCTCTTTGGCAGTATCCCGCTGGAAGGGGAGGAAAAGGAGCCTGTCAAACAGCAGATCTTGTGCCTTTTAAAAGAAAAGTACGGGATTGAGGAGGAAGATTTTCTTTCCGCGGAGTTGGAAGCTGTTCCGGCGGGAGCTGCCAGGGATTATGGCTTGGACAGAAGTATGATTATGTCTTACGGGCACGACGACAGAGCCTGCGCTTATCCGTCTTTTCGCGCGATGCTGGACTTACCGGAGACAGATAGGACTTGCGCCTGCATCCTGGTGGATAAGGAGGAAATTGGAAGTGTGGGAGCCACGGGGATGCATTCCCGGTTTTTTGAAAACACGGTGGCAGAGGTGATGAACTGTATGGGGGTATACAGTGAACTGGTCTTAAGAAGGGCTTTCGCCAGATCTAGGATGCTTTCTTCCGATGTGAGCGCTGCCTTTGATCCCAATTATCCCAGCGTCATGGAGAAAAATAACAGCGCGTACCTGGGAAAAGGGCTGACCTTTAATAAATATACGGGAGCCAGGGGAAAGTCCAATTCCAACGATGCCAATCCGGAGTATATCGCCGGCATCCGAAAAGTTCTGGATGAGCAGGGTATATCCTATCAGACGGCAGAATTGGGAAAAGTAGACCAGGGAGGCGGCGGAACCATTGCCTATATTCTGGCCAATTACGGGATGGAAGTGATCGACAGCGGGGTGGCCGTGTTGAACATGCACGCTCCCTGGGAAATCGTCAGCAAAGTGGACGTCTATGAGGCTTACCTGGGATACCGGGCATTTTTACAATTTATAAAATAAGAAAAGAAAAAGGAATGGAGAAAAAATGATGAATTCAGATACGTTTTGGTTCCTTGCGGCGTTTGTGATTTATCTGGCCGTGATGTTGGTGATCGGAGCCTATTGCATGAAGCGCAATAAGAGCGCGGATGATTTCTTTTTAGGAGGAAGAGGCCTTAGCGGGTGGGTGGCTGCCCTCTCCGCTCAGGCGTCTGACATGAGTGGGTGGCTGCTGATGGGGTTGCCGGGGGCAGTATATGCCCTGGGTACCGGGCAAGCCTGGATTGCCGTAGGTCTGTTTTTGGGAACGGTATTTAACTGGCTTTGTATTTCCAGAAGGCTTCGCCGTTATACCATACGGGCCAACAATGCGATTACTTTCCCGGAATATATGGAGAATCGCTTTCATGACAAGAAGCAGATTTTGTTGCTGATCTCATCCATTGTAATTGTGATTTTCTTCCTGGTTTATACAGCATCAGCCCTGGCAGCAGGAGGAAAGCTGTTCGCCAGTGTATTCCACATGGACTACCGGATTGCTCTGACCATCGGGGCGGTGGTGATCCTGGCCTACACCTTTATGGGAGGCTTCTTGGCAGTCTGTGCGACAGATTTTGTGCAGGGCATGATGATGCTGGTGGCTCTTTTGGTGGTTCCCATTGGAGCATACATACTGATGAGTCCGGACGGATTCATGGCAAATTTGTCTGCCAGCATTGCCCCTCAGGCCACAGACGGTTTTTTGAGTATGATTCGCAACGGAGACAGGAATTACAGTGCCGTAGAGATTATCTCCCAGCTGGGCTGGGGCCTGGGATACTGTGGGATGCCCCATATTCTGACGCGCTTTATGGCGGTAAGAAGTGAGAAAGAATTAAAGAAATCCAAAGTGATTGCTATTATCTGGGTAGCGATCTCACTGGGCATGGCGGTGATTATCGGAATTGTGGGACGCGCTTATTTGTTCCCCACTCTGCTGGGCACAAGCGGCGCAGACTCTTCGGAAAATGTGTTTATTCTGATGATCACGAAACTGTTTACAGAGGATGTGCCCATTCCATTTATCGGGGGAATCTTTTTGTGCGGAATTCTGGCTGCAATTATGTCAACGGCAGACTCTCAGCTTTTGATCACGGCCTCTTCCGCGTCGAAGGACTTGTACCAGGGAGTGATCAATAAGAAAGCCAGCGATAAAAAGATGATGACCATCAGCCGTATCACCGTTATTGTGGTGGCTGTGTTAGCCTACATTATTGCGCTGGATCCGGAGAGCAGTATTATGGACCTGGTGTCCAATGCCTGGGCCGGGTTGGGAGCCGCATTTGGCCCGACAGTTCTGCTTTCTTTGTTTTGGAAGCGCACCAATCTGGCCGGTGCGGTGGCAGGCATCATATCCGGAGGATTGACGGTAATCATCTGGGACTACATCCCGTTGGTGGGAGGAGAAACCCTGGGAACCGCGACGGGACTTTATTCTCTGGTGGTTGGATTTGCAGTCAGCCTGATTTTGATTGCTGTAGTCAGCCTCTGTACCAAAGAGCCGGATGCGCAGATGATTCAGGAATTTGAGGATGTGGCTGCCGGAAGGGTGGAAAAATAAGTTTTTATGGTCAAAATTCCCACCGGAACGGGAAAAAACAGGAAAAAACACAGCAAACCGACAGTTTCATAAAAAAGGTTATATTTTTTTAAAAAACCCTTGCATTCGCAGGGGTTTTCCTTTATAATTACTCGTGTTGTGACCTTGATAGCGTTGAAACGTGAGGTTGCTGCGGAGGTTGCCGCAGAGGTTCCCCGCAGGTTTTCCGTGGAGCGAATGTCAAGTTATAAAACTGGCGACAAGTCACTGTACAATAAAGAATGGAACCGGAAAAACCGGAATTCCGTGTGAAGTATGTGGACACACACGGGAGAGTGTACAGTCACCGCTTGTCGTACTGCAAGAAAGTGCGAAAAGGAGGCGACTTTTTTTATGGCAAGTCAAGTAATGAGGATTACCTTAAAGGCATACGATCATCAGCTGGTGGATGCGTCTGCCAAGAAAATCATCGAAACTGTAAAAAAGAACGGATCTAAGGTGAGCGGCCCTGTGCCCCTTCCCACGAAGAAAGAGGTTGTTACCATTCTCCGTGCGGTACACAAGTACAAAGATTCCAGAGAGCAGTTCGAACAGAGAACTCATAAAAGACTGATTGATATCATCACACCGACCCAGAAGACGGTAGATGCATTGTCCAGACTGGAGATGCCCGCCGGTGTGTATATCGATATCAAAATGAAAACAAAATAACTATTTTCTAAGAAAATTATCCTAAAAGGTTGATATAGAAGTAACGGTAAGTTCCACTTATATTGACTGTTTGACTAGGATGATTGCACAACACAGTGTAATCCGCTGTAGAAAAACAGGAGGTAAAACAATGAAGAAAGCGATTTTAGCTACCAAAGTCGGAATGACTCAAATCTTCAACGAAGACGGAGTGTTAACTCCCGTAACAGTGCTTCAGGCCGGTCCTTGCGTGGTGACTCAGGTGAAGACCGTTGATAACGACGGTTACAGCGCAGTACAGGTTGGCTACATGGACAAGAGAGAAAAGCTGGTGAACAAGCCGGAGAAAGGACATTTTGATAAGGCCGGCGTTTCCTGCAAGAGATTCTTAAGAGAGTTCAAACTTGAGGATGCTGAAAATTATCAGCTGGCTCAGGAGATCAAAGTGGACGTCTTCTCCGCAGGGGATAAGGTGGACGCAACAGCAATCTCCAAAGGTAAAGGTTTCCAGGGCGCGATCAAGAGACATGGACAGTCCAGAGGACCGATGACTCACGGTTCAAAATTCCACCGTCACGCAGGCTCCAACGGTGCGGCATCCGATCCAAGCAGGGTATTTAAAGGAAAGAAGATGCCCGGACAGATGGGACATAAGAAAATCACCGTTCAGAATCTGGAAGTGATCCGGGTTGACGCAGAGAACAATCTGCTTTTGGTAAAGGGAGCTGTTCCGGGACCCAAGAAGTGCCTGGTAACAATCAAGGAAACCGTAAAATCCGGCAAATAAGCATTTGCGATGAGAGGAGGAACACACAGTGGCTAACGTAGCTGTTTACAATATGGAAGGCAAAGAAGTTGGTACGATCGAATTAAGCGATGCCGTGTTTGGTGTGGAAGTGAACGAACACCTGGTACACATGGCTGTGGTAAGCCAGCTTGCAAATAAACGTCAGGGAACGCAGAAAGCAAAGACCCGCTCAGAAGTTTCCGGAGGCGGAAAGAAACCCTGGAGACAGAAGGGAACCGGTCATGCAAGACAGGGTTCAACAAGAGCTCCCCAGTGGACGGGCGGCGGCGTGGTATTCGCACCCGTACCGAGAGATTACACCATCCGCCTGAACAAGAAGGAGAAGAGACTGGCACTCAAGTCTGCTCTGACCTCCAGACTTCAGGAGAACAAGCTTATCGTAGTTGACGAGCTGAAGTTCGATGAGATTAAGACAAAGAATTTTGTAAACGTGATGAACAACCTGAAGGCTGACAAGGCTCTGGTAGTTCTGAACGAGAACGATGCAAATGTGGTAATGTCCGCAAGAAATATTCCTACAGTGAAGACGGCTCTGACGAATACGATTAACGTATACGACATCCTGAAGTACAACACACTGATCCTGACCAAGGACGCTGTAGCGACAATCGAGGAGGTGTACGCATAATGGCAGATCTGAAGTAT
>CABSEG010000079.1 GCA_902476645.1 uncultured Lachnospiraceae bacterium
TCGTACCTTCGCTGCCATACCCCGTATCCCCCATGTAGCCCAACAGTTCCCCTGCCCGCACAATGTCTTTTTCCTCCAGTCCCTGGGCATAGGAATCCAGGTGGGCATAGTAAAAGTACGCGCCTCCGGGGCTACGGATGCCGATTCGCCATCCCCCCTGAGGAAGCCACCCCATCTTCTCCACAACACCGTCTGTCATACTGTAAACCGGATAATAACCGGCTCTGTTTTTAGGAGGCATCAGATCCGTTCCCTCATGGCCACGCTTTCCTCCAAAGGTTCGCTCAGCCATCCAGGAATTTTCATACCGTACTTCATCGGAAACGGGAAAATACTTTACGTCATCCCATACGGCCTGATAAGCCTCTTGGAGAATTGCAAACTGGGCGGGACGGATCTGCTCATAGTATCCCTTCCATGTTTGAAACGTATCCTCATCCAGATTCTCATCTCCTTTTAAGGTGTAGCCATACCTGGGCATCCAGACAGACAGCAACTCTCCCATAGAACATCCGGTTTCCTGTTTTTGCTGCAGCAGCTTTTCCAAAGCCGATTTTGACAACTCCTGCCTTCGAAATCCGGAGGATTCCGTATCCCATTTTTTCAGGTTGCGGATCTTTCCCTGAAGCCTTAGGGAGCCCGTCAGACTGCTGATGGAAAAGGCCAAAAGCAACACGTAAGCCAAAAGCCAAAATTGTCGTTTCATAGCGCCATCCTGTGCTACTATCTTAATAACTATATGCTGTTTTTTTCAAAATAGAACAAAAAAATCACCCTCTTTTTTATCAAATCTTGTTCTAAAAGAACATGTTCCAGAGTTGGCGCTCATAGACTGGTAGAAAAGCTTCTTCGGAGTAAGTTATGAAAAAATCCCTGCCCTATCTGGCGCTTTTATGTCTGTTTTTTTATCTACTGTCCTTTCCTTCCCAGGCCCTGCTCTCCTCCCGTTCCGGGCTTGCCCTTTGGTTCCAGGTATTGTTGCCCACTCTGCTGCCATTTTTGATTCTCTCCAACATTCTGATTCAGGCAAATTTGATCCCCAAACTCACCGGATGGATCTCACCTGTATTTCGCAGGCTTCTGGGCATCAGCTCTTCGGGCACCTATGCCCTGATCGCCGGCTTTCTCTGCGGTTATCCAGTGGGCGCTAAGATTCTGGCACAGCTTAAGGTAGCCGGACAAATCCCGGATCCAGAGGCTAAGTATCTGCTCTCTTTTTGTAACAATGCCAGTCCAGCCTTTCTGATTACTTTTTTGGCATCCGAGCAGTTAAAACGCCCGGAGCTAGCTGTTCCCACGCTGCTTCTGGTCTATGGAGCCCCGCTTTTGTACGGGATTCTGAAAAACCCTTCCTTTCGCCGGGAGATGAAGCGGGATGGGGCAAGACTGTTCGTCGTAAAAAAGGCACCTACCGTCCAAATCCATTTTGGACTGATAGATGCCTGTATTATGGACGCGGTCATCACCATCACAAAGCTGGGTGCCTATATCATTCTCTTTTCCATCCTGGCCGGAATGATTCAAGCCCTGCCCATGCTCCCGGAAGGCGCAAAATCCATCCTTATCGGCGTAACCGAAATCACAAACGGAATCGCCTACATTGCTGAAAAATATCCGCTTTCCATCAGTTTTCCGCTCCTGATGTTTTTAACAACCTTTGGAGGACTCTCCTCCCTGGCCCAGACGGAAAGCGTGACAAACCAGGCGCGTTTTCCCATGCGCCCTTATCTGAACGCAAAAATACTTTCCGCTTTTTTGTCTGGCGGGGGCGCGCTCTTATTTAGCCTTCTATTTTAACAGGGAAGCTCTTTACTCTGCATCCCCTTCCTCATAATCCTCCTGCTCCTGTGCAGACTTGCCGGAATAATTGGTAGCAGGTGCCGCCTGAGGAGACAGCTCTCTGCGGTTCTTGCTGACAATGTCATAGCAAGACTGAATAGAATTGATAAAATTGTTGTACTTGGTTCCTGCCGTATCAATGGTATGGCTCATAATCTTTTCCAGATTTTCCAGCATTTCATCGGTATACTGGAGAGCTCCCATACGGATATTGTTCGCGTCTGTAGTGGCATTGTCCAGGATCTCCTGAGCCTGAGCATTCGTCTTATCCAGCAGCTCGTTTGCCTGAGCATAAGCCTGCTGCATCACTTCGCTTTCCGTCACCATCTGCTGGGTCTGGGCCTTAGCGTCGGCAATCAGGGCATCGGCTTTTGCCTGGGCATCCGCCAGAATCGCATCCTTATTGCTGATAATCTTCTGATAACGCTTAATCTCGTCAGGAGTCTTCATTCTCAGTTCCCGCAATAACTCCTCCAGTTCTTCCTTATTCACCACGATCTTCGTGGAGGAAAGTGGCTGAAACTTACAATTATCTACATATTCTTCGATTTCTTCAATAATCTGTTCAATTCTGCTGCTCATGATTACCTCTCCTTACTGTGTTTTTCCATATATTTGTGGCGGATCTGCTCCACCACAACCTCGGGGACAAATTTCGAAATATCCCCTCCGTATGCAGCCACCTCTTTTACAGTGGTTGAGCTTAAATACGCATACTCCAGACTCGTGGTCAGAAATATGGTGTCAATATTCGAATCCATAATGCGATTGGTCTGTGCCATCTGCAATTCATACTCAAAATCCGTAATGGCCCTCAGCCCTCTCACAATGAACCTGGCGTTGCATCTCTTCACAAAATCCACCGATAATCCCGAAAAAGATTCCACCGACACATTGCCAATGTCCTTGGTAACATCCTGTAATATCTTAACACGTTCTTCCACAGAAAACAACGGTGTTTTTGCATTGTTAATCAGAACTCCCACAATCAACTCGTCCACCAGTGCGGCCGAGCGCCGGATCACATCCAGGTGCCCGTTTGTCACCGGATCAAAGCTGCCTGGATATACGGCTCTTCTCATCCTTTCTCTCCCCCTGTCCGCTGTAAAAACATGTGAACATTTGTCTTGTACTCTTTCCTTTTCTTTACGGTATAGGCCAACTCCCTCAGATAGTCAAAGGAAGTGTCCAATGCTTCTTCCACAATAATCAAACTGTCCTCCGTCACCAGTGACGAATGCTCCAGGTATTCTAAAACCTTTCTCTCCAGCCCCTTTCCATAAGGGGGATCCAGAAACACGATCTGAAAGGGCCTTTGCCCCTCCAGCCTGCAAAGAGCACTCATAACATCCATATTCATCAAACTGGCGCTCTCTTCCAGCTTTGTAAATACCAGATTCTCCTGTATACATCGGGCAGCCCTCTTATTCTGTTCCACAAACACTGCATAATCCGCTCCTCTGCTTAAGGCCTCAATACCGATTCCTCCGCTCCCGGAAAACAAATCCAGAAACCGGATGCCCCAAAGCTGATCCTGCAACATATTAAACAAGGTCTCCTTGATCCTGTCCGTGGTCGGCCTAGTCTCCTGGCCCGGAACCGTTTTCAGGGGCAGCCTTCTTGCCTTTCCTGCGATTACTCTCATGTGCGCTATCCCTTTTTCTTTTACAATTCGTAACTATTATAGATGTTCGGTTGGCGGGCTGTCAATTCTTTTCTTTAGAATTTTCAAAAACAACACAAAAGAGGAAGGATTTTCGTTCCTTCCTCTCATACACTTAACTTTCGTTAGCAATTCATGTATTCCGCCAGATCTCCGGTGACAATGAAGTCCACCCACTCTGCAATATTTGTACAGTGATCACCCATACGTTCCACATATTTCGTGATAAGCAAATAATCCACATAAGGTTTGATCAACTCTGGATGCTGTTCCATAGAGGCGCACAAATTTTGTTTTATCTGTTCGAAATAATTGTCAATCACATCGTCATCCTTGATGATTTTGTCGATATCCTGAACCTCTTCATCCACAAAGGCGTTGATGGTCTTGCGCACCATTCTGCGCATCTCCACAAACATATCCTTTAATCCTTCCGGAACCGGAACCACCGGTTCTTCTGCCAGATCAATAATATATTCCGACACATCTCCACAGTGATCGGCGATTCGCTCTATATCGGAAATGATCCTCATAATCGAGGATACCCGGCGCAAATCCGTGGCAACTGGCGCCTGCTTTGCCATAATATTTATACAGCTTTGCTCAATTTCCCTTTCAAAATCATCAATGATATCATCCTGCTGGATAATATCCTTTGCCAGCTCCACATCCAGGCTATCCAAAGCCTGCATCACCTGAATGATCATCCGTTCCAGCTGGTTTCCCATATCCGCCACTCTGGTAGTCAAGTGCTCCAGCTCCGCCGTATATACTTTTCTTGTTGTCATGCTCTTTCTCTCCCTTCCATCAACCGAATCTTCCCGTAATATATTCCTCTGTCTTTTTTTCCTTTGGGTTATTGAAAATATCAATCGTATTTCCATATTCTATCACATCACCGGTCAGGAAGAAAGCTGTTTTATCCGAAATTCGACTGGCCTGCTGCATGTTATGAGTCACAATAATAATGGTGTACTTTTCCTTCAGCTCCACAGCCAGATCTTCAATTTTCAAGGTTGAGATAGGATCCAATGCGCTGGTAGGCTCATCCATCAGGATTACCTCCGGTTCCACAGCCAGAGCTCTGGCGATACAAATTCTTTGCTGCTGTCCTCCGGATACGCCCAGAGCGCTTTTTTTCAGTCTGTCTTTCACCTCATCCCAGATGGCTGCCTGCTTCAAACTTCGCTCAACGATCTCATCCAGCTGGGATTTCTTTTTGATTCCATGAATTCTGGGACCATAGGCCACATTATCGTAGATACTCATAGGAAAAGGATTCGGCTGCTGGAATACCATCCCCACTCTGTGGCGTAGCTTGATCACATCAATGTCGCTATATATATCCACATCATCCAGATAGATCTTTCCTTCCACCCGGCATCCCTCCACCAAGTCATTCATCCTGTTCATGGTCTTTAAAAAGGTGGATTTGCCACAGCCAGAAGGTCCGATAAAAGCCACGATCTCATTGCTGGGTATCTCCATGTTTATGTGGTTGAGCGCTTTAAAGTCCCCATAATAGAGGTTTAAATCCTCTACTCTGAATTTCGGTAATGCGTTGGTATCCATAAGGCTTATGCTCCTTTTTTCCTCAATAATTTATTTGTGACCAGCTTAGAAAGGAAGTTCAGGGCAATGATAATCACCAGCAGCACGATACCAATAGCACAGGCTGTGGTTAAATCATTTTCTTCCTTCATTAATGTATACATTTTAATCGTCAGGGTTGCGCCGCTGGCAGAATTTCCGAAAAGAGCTCCCGGAATCTGGGCCACGGTTCCTGCTGTCAAAAGCAATGCCGCTGACTCGCCCACTATTCGTCCGATACTCAGCAAGACTGCCACCAAAATCCCGGGCAGGGCATTGGGAAGGACAATCTTCGTTACCGTCTGAAGTTTGGTAGCTCCCAGTCCCAGGGAAGACTCCCGATAGGTTCTGGGTATGGTTTTTAACGCTTCCTCTGTAGTGGTAATGATAGTGGGCAGCAAAATAATGCTTAAGGTAAGCGCGCCTGCCAATAGGGAATACTGAAATCCACAGACCCTCACAAAGAACAGAGAACCGAACAAACCATAGATGATAGATGGAATTCCCGCCAGGTTTTGAATCGCAAAATGAATCACAGACATTAATTTTCCAGGCTTTGCATATTCAATCAGATACACTGCGGAAAGAATACCAATGGGTGCCGCTACCAGCAGGGACAAACCGATCATATAAAGGGTTGTCACCACCATAGGTACAATTCCTCCTCCGGGGCGCACCACTTTCAGGCGCATCTGGCCATTTTCCATATCCTGGGCTGTCACCAATAGATCTCCTTTTTTCAGCCCGTAGTGATTTCCGGTCATATCCACGGCAGACTTTAATGCGGAATCCGAATCTATTTTTACGATCTCAAGCTGCTTTTCTTCCGTAGCTTTCAGTGTCACTCCAAGTCCTGCCACCTCACCCGAACGCAATTCTCCCGCGTCCACGTCCGTCTGAACCAGCACATACGTGGTCTTATCCTCATAATCCCTGGTCAAAAAGTCCAGGCTGATACCAGGCAACCCCTTGACTACGATAAAACCAATAATCACCACCAAAATCAATACCGTAAACCCGGCAGAGCCGTAAATCAGCCCTTTTACAATGGAGTCCTTCGTCTTCCTGCTCATGATTTTTCACCTGCCTTATGGGTAATTCGAATCAGTGTAATATTTACAATCATAATGAAGACGAAAAGAATGACACCTGTTGCAAACAGCATTTCCTGCTGTCTTCCAGATGAGTAACTCATCTCCATGGCAATGTTCGTCGTCAATGGACGGATCATAGACCAAATGCTGCTTGGCAGTCCCTGAGTGGGATTTCCGGCAATCATCATCCCTGCCATGGTCTCACCAATGGCTCTTCCGACTCCAAGCACTGCTGCCGAAAGAATACCAGACTTTGCCGCAGGCAATACAGCCTTAAAAATGGTCTGAATCTTGGACGCTCCCAGTCCCAGGGAAGCCTCCCGGTAGGATTTTGGAACCGCACGGATTGCGGCTTCAGACAGGGATACGATCGTGGGCAGAATCATGATGGTCAGAACAATGATAACTGCAAGCAGCGATTGTCCCTGTACCTGAGGGGAAATGGCCTTAATGATGGGAACCACAATACCAAGGCCGAAGGCTCCATACAGGACAGAAGGAATACCGGCCAATAATTCTACGGCCGGTGTGATAATCTTCACAGCACCCTTAGGGGCAATTTCCGCAATAAAAACGGCTGTCAGCACCCCGATTGGGACTCCTATGAGGATAGCCCCCAGCGTGGAAAGTACGGAACCTACAATCATATAAAAGATTCCGTATACGTTCTCGCTGGGCGCCCACCGGATTCCGGAAATGAAATCCACAAAGCTGTAGGCATCTTCTCCGAAAAACGGATGTAATCCTTTGTAAAAGACAAACACAATAATTGCAATTACCGAAACCACTCCCACAAGTGCACAGATTAAAAAGATCGTTTCCACAACTTTTTCTAATACATCTCTCTTTACGTTTCGGTTCATACGGTTTTCTTCCTCGTCTCTTCTTTTTTCTTTCCAGTGACTGTTCGTTACTGATCCACGCGGATGGCGCCGTGCTCCTCAACCAAGTTCTGGGCATCTGCCGTCAGGGCAAATTCCAGGAAAGCCTTGCCTGCCTCGGTCACCTTGTCATCATAATAGCAGAACAGGAACGGTCTGCTCAAGGGGTAATCTCCTGATTTCGCGTTCTGGGCATTTGCCTCTACACCGCCCACGGTCAACGGCTTCACCGTATCATCGATGAAGGAGAAGGACACATAGCCGATGGCATTCTCATTCCCTGCCACTGCCGCCTGTACCGGTCCGTTCCCCTCCGATACGGAGGCTTTTCCTGAAAGTCCGCCGGCATCCTCCAGGGCAATCAGTTCTTCAAAGGCGCTTCTGGTTCCTGAGCTTTCCTCACGGGATACCACAAAAATTTCCGCGTCGTCTCCTCCAAGCTCGCTCCAGTTTGTTATCTTCCCAGAATAGATGTCAGCCAGCTGCTCCGGAGTGATATCGGTCACGGCTTCATTGGCCGGGTTTACGATAATGGCAATGCCATCGTAAGCAAAGACTTCCTCTTTTAATGATCCGTCTTTTTCTTCCTCTTTCAGATTTCTAGAAGATGCGCCAATGTTGTTGGTGCCCGCCTTGGTATCTGTAATACCCGCAGAAGAGCCGCTCCCCGTATATTCAATGGTCACGCCCGGATTTAAGGCCTCAAACTCATCCTTCATATCGTTTAAAATCTTTTCTACCGAGGTAGAACCTGTAATCACAATGTTGCCGCTGACAGCGCCTGTGGATGCACTTGCGCTCTCAGAGCCTTCCACTTCAATTCCTGTGTCCGCCTCGTCTCCTTCCACCTCAATGCTTACATCCTCGGCTGCGCTCTCCTCAGATGCCGCATTTGTCTGTGTCCCTTCTGTTTCTGTATTACTTCCACATGCAGCCAGTCCAAATGCCAAAACACCGATGGATGCCAACGCAAATAATTTTTTCATTCTTTTTCCTCCAAATAAAATAAGTTCTCGCAGCCACTTGCCGCTCTGTTCTACAAGTAAGGATTCTAACGGATGGATTTCAAGAATAAATTTAGATTATGTAAAATGTATGTAAAGAGCAAAAGATTTGCATAAAAAAAGGAACCACTATAAATGGACCTTTATCGTAGTTCCTTCTTCCTGATTACTGTGAAGATCAATATAGCCGCCCTGATATTCCACCACATGTTTGACAATGGAAAGCCCCAGGCCGGTTCCTCCTGTCTGTTTGGAATGACTCTTGTCAATCCGGTAAAACCGTTCAAAAATCCGTTCCTGGTACTCCATTGGAATACCGATACCGGTATCGGATACGCTGACCATGGGTCTGCCCTCCTCTTCCAGAATCTGTACCAGAACGCTTCCATTCACCACATTATACTTGATCGCATTTTCGCAGAGATTATAGATCATATCGTAAATCAGCTGCCGGATGGCCAGCAGATGTACCCGTTCTCCTTCCAGCCGTACCGTCACCTGCTGTTTTTGTGCCACAGGCTCCAGACGGCTCACCACTTCTTCTGCCACACCATACAAATCTACCTGTTCCCGGCTCTGATGCACATCCCCTTCATCCAGCCGACTGATCTTTATGATGTCGTTGACCAGTGTCAAAAGTCTTGCCGCCTCCTCATAAATTTTGCCTGCAAAGGAAGGAATATCCTCAGATGCCACTAAACCATTCTGCATCAGCTCCGCATACCCGGATATGGAAGTCAAGGGCGTTTTCAGCTCATGGGACACATTTGCGGAAAATTCCTTTCTCAGGCGCTCTGCTTTCTGTTTCTCGGTAATATCTAACACAAACAGCACCGCACCGGTGATGCTGCCGTTCTCCACAACCGGATTTCCAAAAAACTGAAGCTGCTTTTCTTTCAAATCCAGCGTCTTACTGGTTGTCCTTCCCTCCAGAGAAGCGGTGATAACTTCCTGCATCTTCTCACTTTGATAAAATAAGGATACATGTTTTCCTACCATAGAGACTCCGGACATGTGAAAGAGATCCTTACAGCTCTGATTGATAAATATAATTTTAGAACCGGTATCCAATAGGATCAACCCTTCATTCATATTCTGAGTGATGGTGTTAAATTTATGCTCCTGATCCAGCAGATTACTCATTTGTTCGGATATCTGCTTATTTTGATTCTCAATTCTTCCCAAAAGAGGCTCCAACTCCTGAAAGGGTACGCTGTCCATAGGATGCTTCAGATCAATCTCATTGATTTTCTGGCTGATTCGCCGAATCAATCTGCGCGCTATCAGTAAAGCACACAAGAACAAAGCCGCTGCCACCAACAGCATTGCAGGCAACACATCCAGAAATGTCTTAAAAATACTGCTACTCACCGTGGAAATACGCAAGAAATCCCCGTTAGAAAGCAAAATCGCATAGTAATAGGTTTCCTCCTGCAGGGTATCTGAGATCCTGCTGCCACTGCCGGTTCCTTTTTCCATTGCTTCTTGTATTTCAGGGCGCTCTAGATGATTCTCCATAGACTTTGCATCTGCCTGATTGTCGTAAAGCACGGTTCCGTCTTTTTGAATCAGGGTTACTCTCTGTAAAGCCTCCGTCTCAAGCCTCTGCAGTGCGGATACGGGATTCTGCGCCATCTCACAAACAGATGCCGTAAGCTCTGCTTCCTGGCGGATCTCCTCATTTCTCTGTTCATGCATCTCACGGTTAAACGCTGCAACAAATATGGAGGAAATAATCAAAAACATTAAAACAGCCAGCCCCAATATATTAGTATAGATGCTTTTTTTCATATCATGCTCCTATTTTATAGCCCACGCCCCGGATAGTCTTGATCAATTCCCCACAGGGACCTAATTTCTGCCGTAAGGATCCGATATGTACATCTACGGTTCTGCTCTCTCCTTCATAGTCATAATTCCAGATCACATCCAGAATTTTATCTCTGGACAGGACAATCCCTTGATTTTTCATCAAATAGGACAACAGTTCAAATTCCTTAAAGGTCAGTTCTACCGGCTTTCCGCCCACAAGAACCTCATGCTTTTTCTCATCCACCTGCAAATCTCCCAGCACCAATGCCTCTGTCTCCTGAACCTTGCCCTTTTCCATTCTGCGCAGCACTGCCTTTACCCTGGAGATCAATTCCATCACACCGAAAGGCTTTGTCACATAGTCATCTGCCCCACCGTCCAGACCACAGACTTTATCATACTCCGCGGATTTTGCAGTCAGCATAATAATGGGAAGATTCTCCGTCGCTTTTTCCGAACGCAATTTTTTCAAAATCATCATACCGTCCTCATCCGGCAGCATAATGTCCAGAAGCACCAAAGAAGGCTTTTCTCTCTGAAGAGCTTTATAAAACTCGCCGGCCGTCTCAAAACCAGATGCCTGAAATCCGGCTGTCTTTAAAGCATAGACTACCAACTCTCTGATATTTGTGTCATCCTCAACACAGTAAACTGTTACGCTCATTATTTCTACCTCTATTGTTCTGACATTACATACCCAGCCAAATTATATGCATGGTCGGATATTCTCTCCAGGTTGCTGATAATATCCAAAAAGATTACTCCGTTGGCAGGATTACACTGCTGATTGGAAAGCCTCTCAATGTGCTTTTCACGAAGTTCTTCTTCCATATTATCCACCAGATCTTCATACTTGACCACTTCCTTCGCAGCCTGTATACTGATTTCTTCTCTGGATTTCATGGCATAGGCAAAGGAGTTGCCAACCAGCCCCATGATCTCTTTCAATTCCTCTCTGGCATCCTCAGAAAAAACCACGGGCTCCTTATTTCGGGAATCCACCAGTTCCGCAATATTCTCAGCATGATCCCCCACCCGTTCAATATCGCTGACAGAATAAAACAGATTATTGATGACATTGTGCTGTTCCTCATTCAGGGACAGATTACTGATTTTTACCAAATATTCTGTAATCAGCTTTTCCATGGTATTAATGGTCTTTTCTGTCTCATAGACCTGAAGCACCTTCTCCTCATTATGCTCCAACACCGCGTCAAAAGCCCTGCGCATATTCTCCTCTGTAATCTTCCCCATGTGTACTACTTCTAAAATGGCATTTTCCACTGCAAAGGACGGAGTCTCCAGAATCCGGTCATCTAAATGGCGCAATGTCAGCATTTCATCGTTGGCATCCTCCAGATCATCCTCCTGACGATCTTTTACCAGGAAGCCGGACAGCTGTACCAGCTTATCCGCAAACGGGAACAGGATACAGGTACATACAATATTAAATACCGTGTGGAAGATGGATATGCCCACACTGTCGATTCCACCCATACCCCATGCCGGCTTTAGCTGGAATAACAGAAATGTGCCGGTTCCAAACAAAATAGCTCCGATACAATTAAAGGACAAGTGAATCACCGCGGCTCTTTTGGCATTTCTGGGGGCTCCGATACTGGACAACAGCGCAGTAAAACAGGACCCGATGTTAGAACCCAGACTGATATAAATCGCGGATCCTGTGGTTACCACGCCTCCAGTGGCTGCCAACGTCTGCAAAATTCCTACAGAAGCGGAAGAACTCTGCATCAGTCCCGTGACAATCGCTCCGATCGCAATACCAAGGAAAGGATTGCTGCCAAACAGTGCAAATGCCTGCGTAAAGATCGGTAATCCCATATAATCGGAAGCGGAATTTTTCATAAAATCCAGACCTATAAATAAAAGCCCCAGACCTATGACGATCTCACCTGCAATTCTCTTCTTCTGCTTTCTGGAGAACATGATGAAAAAGGCACCGATTCCTACTAAAAGCGGTGCATACAGGGAGGGAGAAACCGCTTTAAAGGTATCGCCCAACTGCCCCAAAGACACGATCCAGGAGGTGATACAGGTTCCGATATTGGCTCCCATGATGACGCCCACAGCTTGTCCAAGGCTCATGATCCCCGCGTTAACGAATCCCACCACCATCACCGTGGTAGCGCCACTGCTCTGGATAATGGCTGTAATCAATGCCCCCACAATTACCGCCATGAAACGGTTGTTCGTCAGAATCCCCAGAAGTTCCTGAAGCCTTTGTCCTGTAGATTTCTGAATGCCGTCCGACATGCTGTGCATTCCGTACAGGAACATTCCCAGACCACCCAAAAATAAAAACAAATTCTCTATGTCATTGATTGTCATACCTGTTCTCTCCATTCCAGATCACCGTTGGCCAAACCGATAATCAAGGATTCTGCTGTTGCGATATTGGTTGCAATGGGGATATTAAACTTGTCACAGCTCTGGGAAATGCGATAGATATTCGGCTCCTTCGGACTGCACATCACAGGATTATAGAAAAAAATCACCATATCCATCCCATTTCGCTCAATCATTTCCGTAAACTGTTTTTCTCCCCCCACACTTCCGGGCAAAAACTTATGCACTTTCAGATTGGTGACTTCTTCTATCCTTCTTCCTGTGATCCCGGTGGCATACAACTCATGCTTTTCCAGGATTCGTTTATAAGCCAGACAGAAATCTTCGATGAGATTCTTTTTCGTATTATGAGCTATAAACCCTATATTCATGACTTCTACCTCAACTATTTCTTTTTCTTATGATTCGCATACTTAGTTCTTATTATATCATAAAGGAAATCAAAAGGGAAAATTATTTTTTGGTATTTATCAAAATTTGTAAAATAATGAAAGAATTCCTAGTTTAACTTTACGTTTTTTTCACATACTAGAACTGCAACTAACAATTGCAAAGAATGAAAAAGGATTACAAAGTATATTTAAAAGGAGGCTTTCAATTATGGCAAGCAGATCATCTAACACAGCAGCAGTACCAGAAGCAAAAAGTGCACTGGATCGTTTCAAAATGGAAGTTGCAAATGAACTTGGAGTACCTTTAACAGATGGTTACAATGGAAACCTGACCTCTAAACAGAACGGTTCTGTTGGCGGTTATATGGTAAAGAAAATGATCGAGGCGCAGGAGCGTCAGATGTCCGGAACCGGTCAGGGTCCCCAGATGTAAGCGTACGATACCTTATTAGCGCATAATATTTAAAAACAAAAAAAGCAAGAAAAAGCCGGAGACGTACAGACCTGCACAGTCTCCGGCCTTTCTTTT
>CABSEG010000080.1 GCA_902476645.1 uncultured Lachnospiraceae bacterium
TCAGGGTAAATAATCCCGGATCGGAGGGACCTGCCCCCACCAGCCATACTTTTCCTGTCATATCTGATCCTCTTTCTCTTGATATTCTTTTCGCAGTCTTTTTGCCAGCTCTTCCCCCAACTGCTTTGGATGATCTGGGCTGCCCCAGGCTTCCCCTTTGCAATAGCCGCCTGTCTCCTCGTCATAATAAAGGCCTAGAAGCTTTAGTCTTCCATTCAGAAGCCTGGCATGGGCGGCCACCGGAGAACTGCACCCCCCATCTAAAGTTCGTACAAAGGCCCTCTCACACTGGGCAGCCACATCCGATTCTGCGGATGCGAATCCTTTCAGATAAGAATAATCCTCCCCTTTTCTTCCCTGGACAACCAGAATTCCCTGCCCGGCAGCCGGTATCATCTCCTCTGGGTCAAAATACCGGCTGATTCGCCCTTCAAGTCCCAGCCTCTTAAGCCCGGCGGCAGCCAAAATCAGGGCCCCATATCGACCGGAATCTAGTTTTGCAAGCCTGGTTTGCACATTTCCCCGGACAGAGGCGAAGACAGCATCCGGATACAGACTCTGAAACTGCAACATTCTGCGCCTGCTGGAGCATCCCACAGGAAAAGAGGGGTCCCATTGTTTACTTCCTTTTGGCAATACCAGTACATCCCTGGGATCCTCCCTTTGGGAAAAGGCTACCAAGGGAAGCTCCCCGGGCACCTCCATGGGCAAATCCTTTAAGCTGTGTACAGACAGATCACTTCTCTTTTCCAGCAGGGCTTTGTCCAGCTCTTTTACAAACAGTCCCTTTCCGCCAATCTGATCCAGCGTTCTGTCTAAAATGCGATCCCCTGTGGTCTTCATGGTAAGAAGACAAACTTCTGCACCCGGAACCGTTTTCTCTATGTAGGAGAGCACCATCTCTGACTGAATGACTGCCAATCTGCTCTCACGGCTTCCGATCCTCACTTTAAGACTCATATAATTTCTCCAATCCTTCAATACACTCACGGAAGGCCTGCTTGCTTACCGAGTCCCGCAGGCCAAACATCATCTTATTTACCACCTTAGAGACAGCCTGATCAATATGCTCCTGAAGCTTTGCCCTCTGCTCTTCTTCCATAGGGAGGCTGCGCATGACTTTCTGAATGCGAAGATCCAAATCTTCCACCGCGCTGCTTTTGATTCCCTCAATCTTTGGGATCATATCCCGGCACTCATACCACTGATAAAATTCCTCCATCTTTTCCTTTAGAATATGGTATGCCTGATCCAGGCTTTTTTTCACCTGATCGTCCTCCTCATCTGCGCGGAAATCGTCGATATCGTACAATGTGATACCAAATAGTTTCCCGATCTCCGGATCAATATCCCTTGGAACAGCCAGATCGATCAAAATCATGGGATGATGAATCTCTACCCGGCCAACTGCCTCCGCCTTCAGCGTATAGTTGGGACTTGCCGTGGCGCTTACCACATAATCACAGTCTCCAAACAGCTGCATACGGTTTCCATAGTCGATTCTCTGGCAACCTCTGGGAATCTCCACCATACCGCTCCGGTACTGACGCACTGTAACCGTAACCCGGGCCCCCGCCTGTGTCATCACTGTAGCTGCCAGCTTCCCCATCTCTCCGTTTCCGATTACCATGCAGGTTTTTCCTTCAAAAGTGCAGCCCTTTTGCTTTAAGGTCTCCATAGCCTGATGAATCGCGGAACGGCCTGCTCTTGGAATCGCCACCTCTGTCTTTACCTTCTTTCCCCCTGTCACTGCCATGCGAAACAGGGTTTCCAACACATTGTCCGTGGCATAATGCTCCCTTGCCAGCAACAAGGCATCCTTGACCTGAGTCAGGATCTGATCTTCCCCCAGAATCCTGGATTTTAACCCGCTGGCCAGGGCAAACAGATGCTCTACCGCTTCCCGATCCTTCCGACACACAAAATATCCACGGTAGGGATCCGGATTCACGCGGCGAATCCGACACAGGATCTCATACAGGGAATGGTGGAACTCCTCTGAGCAGCTGACCCACAGCTCCATACGATTGCATGTGGATAGCAGCACACATCCCTGTATTTCCTCGATATTCTTTAAGACTTCCAATGCCTCCACTATTTTGGTCTTTGTAAAGGAGAAGATTGTTCTTACATCAATCTCAGCAATGCTGTGATCGATTCCTATCATTTGAATGCCCATTTTTTCTTTCTTGACCTTCCTTACTGCTATTTCTTGTTTCATCATAGCATATCGTGGTATAAAATCAAGTTTTAATTTCCGCGGTATCCATTGACTTTCTCTTCCATTAATGATAATATTTCCTCATAATTGAGTATCTACAGGTGCCTCCTAGGAGGAGAATAGGAAAGTCGGGTGCAAATCCCGCACGGTCACGCCGCTGTAAGAGAAGAGGAATCCTTCATTATGTCACTGTAATGGGAAGGCGAGGGATTCCGTGGAAGCTTAAGTCAGAAGACCTGCCTGAGATAAGCGATTTACACCTTGTTACGAACGATGGCAAAGTGTAGGAAAACCTGCTCGGGCATTTGGTCTGGACAGGGGTTTTCCCATCTGCCCGTTAGTATAACTATCGGGTTTTTTTATGACTAAAAAAGGAGAGATGAAACATGAGCAAAAAACAAATTCGGCTGGTTACCGCCAGCGGCATTTTGGCTCTGGCTTTCGGGGTGGTTCCTGTATCCAATGCCATGCATATCATGGAAGGCTATCTTCCCGTCCAGTTCTGTATCGGATGGGGTGTTCTGTGCGTTCCCTTCCTTCTGGCTGGATTCTTTTCCATCCGAAAGACCTTAAGCCAACACAGAAAAACGTTGATTCTTCTGGCCATGGCAGGGGCCTACACGTTCCTGCTATCTTCCCTGAAGATCCCTTCCGTCACCGGAAGCTGTTCTCATATGACCGGGACGGGCCTGGGCGCTATCTTATTTGGCCCCAGCGCCATGAGCATTCTTGGCGTGATTGTCCTCTTATTCCAGGCTATTTTGCTGGCTCACGGAGGTCTGACCACTCTGGGTGCCAATACCTTTTCCATGGCGATTGCAGGACCGTTTCTGGCCTTTGGCATCTATAAGCTCTGCAAAAGGCTGAAAGTCAATCACCTGGTAGCCGTATTTCTGGCTGCCACATTGGGAGATTTGTTCACCTACTGCATCACCAGCCTTCAGCTGGGCATTGCCTTCCCCTCCCAGGTAGGTGGTTTTGGTGCTTCTATGGTGAAGTTTTTGGGGATCTTTGCAACGACTCAGCTTCCTCTGGCCATCATCGAAGGAATTCTCACTGTCATTGTCATGATTGGACTGGAGTCTTATGCAAAATCTGAATTAAAGGAGCTGGGATTTCTGAAAGGAGGTCGGGCGCATGTCTAAGAATGCAAAAACCGTGTTGATTCTGGCTCTGCTTGTGGTTGTGATCGCAGTAGTTCCGCTGTTTCTCAGAAAAGGAGCAGAATTTGGCGGATCTGACGATGCCGCCTCAGGTGTCATTGAAGAGCTGGATTCTGACTATTCTGTCTGGGCAAATCCGGTGATGGAACCGGCCAGCGGAGAGATTGAAAGTCTTCTGTTCTGTCTCCAGGCTGCCCTGGGCGCAGGTGTCATCGGCTATGGCATCGGCGTTTTTGTAGAGAGAAAACGACACCAGGAGGAAAAAGAAAATTTATGATCATTGATAAGCTCAGCTATCAATCCAACTTGCGGTATGTCAATGCCTGCGAGAAGACGGTGTTTGCAATCGTCACGCTGCTGCTGTGCGTGACGGGTCGTTCGATTGTTATCTCCGTGATCGTTTTGGCAGCAATGGGGTTCCTAACCGTAAAAAAAGGGGGAACCCCCTTTTTCCGTTATGTAAAGTTGATGACAATCCCGCTGGCTTTTTTGCTTATGAGTACTGTTGCCATTATTCTTAACTGGTCCAAGACACCTCTGGACGCTTTTGCCCTTCCCATTGGCAATCACTTTCTCACAAGCAGCCGGTCGTCACTGTTCTTTGGAGTGCAACTCATTCTCACGGCCTTGGCCGGAGTATCCTGCCTGTATTTTCTCTCTCTTTCCACTCCTATGCCGGATATTCTGATGGCCCTTAGAACCTTTCGGATTCCCTCCCTTATGGTGGAACTGATGCTGTTAATCTACCGTTTTATCTTTGTCCTTTCAGAAATTGCCGCCGCGATCCGCATTTCCCAGGATTCCAGGCTCGGAAACCGGAATTTCTCTACCTCCTGCAAATCTTTCGGACTTCTGGGTTCGGCATTGTTTGTACGAGCTTTCGTAAAATCGTCCAAACTCTATGACTCTATGGAGTCCCGCCTGTATGACGGAAAGATCCGGGTGCTGGCAGAAGATTATCCGCCCCGAAAGAAAGAAATTGCCCTAATCCTTCTGTTTGAATTGTTTCTGATTGTCTTACTCATTTGGAGATACTGCCTATGAAAGAATTGATCTTAAAAGCTGATGATTTGTATTTTTCCTACGATGAAGAAAAAATTCCCGCTTTAGACGGCTTTTCCCTCGAACTTGAGAGAGGTAAGAAAATCGCCTTTATGGGGCCTAACGGGTCCGGAAAGTCCACCTTCTTTCTCTGCTGCAATGGGATTCACCGCCCGGACCGGGGTCGGCTTTTTCTAAACGGAACTCCGGTCTCCTACGACAAAAAGGGGTTACGGAAACTTCGAAGTCAGGTTGGAATTGTCTTTCAAGATCCGGATAACCAGCTTTTCTCCTCCAGTGTATACCAGGAAATCTCATTTGGTATCTTAAACCAGGGCGTCTCCCAGGCACAGGCAAAGCAGGAAGTGGAGGAGGCCATGCAGAGGTTGGGAATCACCCCGTTTCGCCACAAACCTACCCACGCCCTAAGCGGAGGACAAAAAAAGCAGGTTTCCATCGCAGATATCCTAGTCATGCACCCTCAGATCATGATCCTGGATGAGCCTGCCGCAGCCCTGGATCCGAAGCATACATCCATTGTCAACCAGATTGTGGAGCAGCTGACAGCGGATGGCATCACTGTTTTAATGTCCACCCACGATGTGGACTACGCCTTGTCCTGGGCTGACCAGGTGGTTTTAATCAAGGATGGAAAAGTGCTGGCCCACAAAAACACCCTGGAAATTTTTGAGGACAGACAATTACTTTTAGAGTCCAATCTAAAGCAGCCCGCTGTTCTCTCCCTTTTTGAGAGTCTCTGCAGGAAAGGAATCCTGGATCCCTCGCTTCCCAGGCCCAGAACCCTGGAAGTTTTAGAAACTTACATAGAACAAATGGAGGATTACAAACATGAATCAAGAACCTAAAAAGGCCATCTTAGCTGTCAGCTTCGGCACCAGCTACCACGACACTAGAGAGCGCACCATTGACGCCATTGAGCAGGATTTGGCCGATGCGTTTCCGGGATACGCCCTCTACCGGGCCTGGACCAGTAAGATGATTTTGGCTAAACTGAAGAAACGGGATGGTCTTCACATCTGCAATGTAAAAGAAGCCATGGAGCGGATGCGGAAGGATCACATCACCCATGTCATTGTTCAGCCCACCCACGTCATCAATGGCATTGAAAACGATCTGATGATCAAGGACGTGCTCTCCTATTCCGATGACTTTCAGAAAATTTCCTTCGGCCGTCCTCTGCTCACAAGCCAGCAGGACAATGAAGATACCATCCATGCTCTGATGGAACAGTGGAGGGACTTGGAGAAAGACGAGGTGCTGGTTTTAATGGGCCATGGCACCACCCACTACGCCAATGCCGTCTATGCGGCGCTGGATTATACCTTAAAGGATCTGGGTTTTGATCATGTGTTTCTGGGAACTGTAGAAGCTTATCCCAGCCTGGATACCCTCATGAAGCAGGTAAAGAAATTTCGCCCGTCTAAGGTGCACTTAGCCCCCTTCATGATCGTAGCCGGAGACCACGCCTGTAACGACATGGCCGGAGATAATCCGGACTCCTGGCGTTACCAATTTGAACAGGCCGGTTTTCATGTGGAATGCCATATGCTGGGACTGGGAGAGTATCCCGGTATCCGCCGCATCCTTATACAACACGCCAAAGAAAGCTGCTAAAAAAACGACCGGAAAACATATCTCCCTGTTTTCCGGTCGCCTTTTTAGCCGACTATCTTCCTCTTCTTTATGATCCAAATCAAGCTGGCTCCCATAATCAGAACGATACCGCCGATGAGAAACAGGTGGGTGCCGCTACCGCCTGTCTCCGGAATATCATACACCGGATTGTTCAACACGGACAGTACCACATTCATATCGCTTGTCCCATAAGGCTTGGCTGCTTCCACATCTGCTTTCACAGTCGGATAATACATCGGAACTTTCACATATGTCCCCTGTGCATCCTTTGTATAAATTTTATTCGTGCCAAAATTCGCATAGGTTCCCGCAAATTGGGACATATCCTGATATTCCTTATAGATTCCGTTTCCGTCCAGTTTATAGTACACCGGAACATTGCTCTGTGGAATAAGTCCGTAGGTGCCTCCCCGGTTTTCTGTCTCCACTTCATAACTGACATCATCCTGGACCTTGATCTGAATCATATTTTCTAAAAGAATGTATCCCTCCAGGGTCTTTGTTTCCTTCAGATAATAGGTTCCCGGGGTGAGCCCCCAAATATAGGCTCTTCCGTTTTTGTCCGTGGTGATGACACCGTTTTCGCTTTCCTGGTCCGGACAGTAAGAGGTTACATCCTGATAGGCTTTATTGGTGGAAGTCTTCTGTTTGAGACCGATCCTTGTGGTCTTGTCTTCTCGGTAGAGTTCAAATTCCACACCTGCCAGCGGCTCCTCCTCTTTATTAATTTTTGTCAAATCAATGCCATAGGTGTATACTCTCGGATCTGCCACGTCATCTACCACGGAGTCTTCCTGGTCTGCGCTTCCACCCTGATGGATTCCTGCATCGTAGCCGTAGATCAGACTGGCGTGGTTGGGATTTCCCTCTGATGTTACAACACAATTCTCATTTAAAATCGCTGTATAGGTTACGATTACATCTTCTCCTCCGTGGCCTTGCAGCAAGTTCCCGGTAGCTGTGATAAACTCTATTACAAATGAAAGCCCATCCTCCCCGTCGCTTATCTGCAAACGTTCCACTGGAATCTGAGTCTCTCCCACTGTAACAGACTGAATCTCCTGAAAGGTCAAACCTTCACTCATACAATCCGTAACCGCATACCGGGTTAAAGCATCCGCGCCCCCCGGCACCTGGGACCGGATCTCATAAAGGACGGTATCTCCCACACCTGCACTTGCATATTTCTCTCTTGCACTTCCTTCTACGATATGTTTCTGGATTTCAGGAGTATCCGCCTTATTTTTGGGATACAAAAATACGTCATACTGCCACAGGGTCCCCGGCTCGTAGGACTGATCGCCATCCACAACTGTGCCCGCATTGGTCATCGGCAAGGACACAAAGAAAGGGTTGGTTCTCTCATATACATTCGCAGGCACTTCTGACTCAATCACCAGGTATAGTCCCTGCTTTAACCCCTTGGCAGAAGTTTTTCCGTCGCTGCCTGTGGGCTCCATGGCCGTTCCCTTCCGGTCTGTCACCTGCTCCAGTGTCTCTCTCCAAACCTCATCCTGATTGGCATTTTGGAGGGCATCCACCAGCACGTCGGAAGTGTAAACACCCGGAATCAAATCTAAGGCTGAGGCCACCTGCCGGTCCTGAAGATCGTACTTCAGAGCAACCGCGGGTTCTGCCTCGCTTTGTACCAGGTCGGCCACTTTCAGGTATTTGAACACTACCCCGGACAACGGTACTGCTTCCTGTACCGTTCCTTCCATATACAGTCCATCCCCTGCTATTCCTTCCTTTGCTGAACTGTATTTTCGAATATGTAAGCTGGTATCCAGCTCAGTGTCTATGGTCCCCTTCGTGTAAGTGATGACCTGGTCTGCTTCCTGCACCTGGATCACCTTGGATGCCGCCTGTGTTCCAAAAGCCACAGCCAGTACCAGTAATATGATCAGGGCAATCCACATCCAAAACCTCTTGCCGTTTTTTCTCATGATTCCCTTTTTCTCCTTTATGTATGTTCTCACAGCCGGATCACCGCATATCAGCAAGGACATCCGGAGCCGCTCCCGTTCTTTTACAGGTAGTATGCAATAATTATATCTATTATAAGTCCATTTTCCAAATATTTCAAGCTTTTATGGAAATTGAAACGTACAAAAAAAGCCACTTTTCTGTATATCCATACAGAAAGTTGGCTTTTTTCGCTAATCTTCCCTTCCCAGTATATACAGCAGGGCGTTGCAGATACAGGCTGCAATGTTACTACCGCCTTTTCTGCCTCTGGCAACGATATAGGGAACCTCCGTCTCCATAATCAGCTCTTTGGACTGCACCACATTGACAAATCCCACCGGAACACCAATCACCAGTTCCGGACGGATATTTCCCTCACGAATCAACTCGTACAGCCGAATCAGTGCCGTTGGCGCGTTTCCGATGGCAAAAATCAGAGGCTTTTCCAGCTTCCTTGCTTTTTCCATACTGGCCACTGCCCGGGTAATTCCCTGCTCTTTCGCTTTTTGAGCCACATCCTCATCTGACATAAAGCAGTATACTTCTCCCCCATATCTGGCCAGGTTCTTTTTATTAATTCCAGCCTTTGCCATCTGAGTGTCCGTCACAATACAGGCTCCGTTTTTGATTGCCTCCAGAGCCTGTTCCACTGCCCCTTTGGAAAAGCAGAGATTATCCGCATAGTCAAAGTCCGCGCTGGTGTGGATGCAGCGCTTGATAATGGGCGCTTCCATGGGTGGCAACTCTCTTCCCAGCTCCTGTGTGATGATCTCAAAGCTTCTGGCCTCAATTTCTCTTGGCTCCACTTGTTCCAGTTCTACTTTCATGGCTTTTCCTCCTTATGGGGGATTCCCTGATCCAGGATCCCGTAAATCTGTTTCATATCCAGATGCCTGCGCAGTCCCTCCGCCAGCAGATCATACTGGGTTTCCTTGAAGGTTTGAAAATCGATTCCCGTAATCTGAGAAGCATCCATTCCCTTTTGTCTTGCCAAAGCCGTTACCACGCCTTTAGCCACTTCCTCTTTATCAAAGATTCCGTGCACGTAAGTGCCTAGCACAGATCCTGAAAATGTGCCGTCCTGCTTGCGCCCTCCTTCTCCGACTTGATCCTGAATCCAAAGTGCTCTGGGACAGCCCTCCTTAAGAGTGGTCACACCCATATGGATTTCATAGCCCGTCAGGTGAACCCCTGAAAGGTCTGAGAAGAGTCCATCGATCTTTTCGAAGGCCCCCTCTACTCTGGTTCTGGTTTTTTCCGGCGTGAAAACAGTATCCATGGGAAGCAATCCCATTCCCCGAATCCAGCCTCCGGCCTCCACTCCTTCCGGATCCTGCAAGGTCTCTCCCAGCATCTGATAACCGCCGCAGATTCCAAAGACTGCTTTTCCTGTTTCGGCCAGTTTCAAGATAGCAGCCTCCAGTCCGTTCTGTCGCATCCACAGAAGATCCTCCATGGTGTTTTTCGTTCCCGGCAGAATCACCATATCCGGATTTTTCAAATCTGCGGTTCTCTGCACATAGCGCAAAGACACGCCCGGCATGTTTTCAAAGGGATTTAAATCTGTAAAATTAGAGATCCTTGGCAGCCGAATCACGGCGATGTCAATGGCTCCCACCTCTTGACTGCCGCTAAAACGCTCGCTTAAGCTATCCTCATCCTCCACCTGTACCTGCAAATAAGGAGCCACGCCAACCACAGGAATGCCCGTCCTTTCCTCCAGCATATGTACCCCCGGATCCAGGATACTCTGATCTCCCCGAAATTTATTGATAATCATGCCCTTTACCATGGCACGCTCCCGGGCTTCCAAAAGTTCCAGCGTTCCCACCAGTTGGGCGAACACCCCTCCTCTGTCAATGTCCCCTACCAGGAGGACTGGAGCCTTTGCCATCTTTGCCATTCCCATATTGACAAAATCATCCTTTTTCAGATTGATCTCCGCAGGGCTGCCGGCTCCCTCGATGACTACGATGTCATACGACTTTGACAACTTCTCAAAAGCCTCCCGTACCTTGGGACGCAGCGTTTCTTTAAAGGCGTAATAATCTCTGGCCTTCATAGTGCCTAGTACTTCCCCGTTTACAATCACCTGGGAACCGCTTTCGTTTGTGGGCTTTAACAGGATGGGATTCATGTCCACCGTTGGGGCAATTCCCGCAGCCTCTGCCTGCATCACCTGCGCCCTTCCCATTTCCAGTCCTTCCTTCGTGATAAAGGAATTTAACGCCATATTCTGGGATTTAAAAGGAGCCACCCGGTATCCATCCTGTTTAAAGATCCGGCACAATCCTGCGCAAATCAGGCTTTTCCCCGCATTGGACATGGTTCCCTGTACCATAATGGTCTTTGCCATCCGTATCACATCCTCTCTTCTACATTCTGTCTCTGTCAAGACTGTCCTTATACCGTTCTGGTCTCCTGTTGCATGCAGGTGCGAAGAGCTTCCAAAAGTCCATTGTTATCCTCTCTGGTGCGCACGGCAATACGAAAGTACCCTTTTCGAAGCCCCCGGTAATTGGAGCAGTCCCGAATCAAAATGCCCAGCCTTCTCATCCTTTCCCCCAGATCCGCAGGGCCCTCAAAAAACAGAAAATTCACTGTACCCGGATAAACTCTAAGCCCCAAAGCAGACATTTCCTGCTCCAGATAGCTTCGTTCTCTTCTAATCAGTTTTCTGGTCTCTCTCACATAACCATCCTCCCGCAAAGCCGCTTCCCCTGCGGCCTGGGCGGGAATGGAGACGTTCCAGGGCTGCAAAACACCCCGCATGCGCTCCAGTAGCCTTTCATCGCTGCACATGCCGTAACCCAGCCTTAATCCCGGCATGGCATAAAGCTTGGTAAACGCATTCAGCAGGAACAGATTGGGAAAACCTTTCAGGTACTCTTTAAGGCTGTAATCCTGGGGCCTTTCCAGAAATCCCAGAAAGCATTCATCCACTGCCAACACTACCTGATGTCTGGCGCAGCATTCCAATACGTTTTCTAAAAACTCTTTTTTCAGCAAATCCCCGGTGGGATTATTGGGGTTGCACAAGATCACCAAATCCAACTCATCGCTGATCTGTTCCAGAAAGTCTTCCCCCACCAAAAATCCGTCTCTTCTATTATAATAAGTGCAGTGGCATTCTGATGCTGTAAGGGCCTGCTCATACTCTGCAAAGCTGGGGGCCGTCAGCAACGCTTTCTGTGGACGGATTGCCATGGCCAAGGCAAAGATCAACTCTGCCGCCCCATTTCCAAAGATCAGCTGCTTTCTTAAGACGCCTTCCTTTTCCGCCAGGGCCTGCCCAAGCGCTCTGCACTCCACATCCGGGTAGTATTCCATCCATGCGAGACTCTCACAGGCTGCTCGCCGCACTCCCTTTGGCGGACCTAAGGGATTGATGTTTGCGGAAAAATCCACTCGGATGCCATCCTGATAGATGTCTCCGCCGTGCTTATGTATTCTCATATATGGACCTCTTTTCAGAAAACCCAACCGACTACTCCCATTAGCAGGGCTGACAGCACGGCAGACAACACGGCTGTCAGATAGAGAAGCCGGTGAGCTTTTATAATATCCTCACACTCCACTGGCCGGATGGGGTCTCCAATGGTTTTCTTTTTATAAAGCGTTCCGAAATACCAGGCGTCCCCAGCCAACTGGATGTCTAAGGCTCCTGCCATCACCGCCTCCGTGTGGGCAGAATTAGGACTTGCATGGTTTTCTTTATCCCTTCGATAGATCCGCAAAGCTCCTTTTGTATTGTATCCGGAGAGGAAGGCCGCTCCGATCATGAGCCACGCACATATCCTGGCGGGAATAAAATTAACCAGATCGTCCAGCTTAGCCGCACATCTTCCAAAGTACTGATACCGTTCATTTTTATAACCTACCATGGAGTCCATGGTGTTAATAGATTTGTAAAAAAAGCCAAAGGCCGCGCCCCCCAAGGCCATAAAGAGCATGGGAGCTATAACCCCGTCAGAGGCGTTTTCAGCCACAGTCTCCACCGCCGCTTTGGTAACCCCTGTCTCGTCCAGATTCTGGGTATCTCTGCCTACAATCATGGATACGGCTTTTCTGGCCCCGCAAAGATCTTTCTCTCTCAGCTTATCATATACCTTTTTGCTTTCATCTCTAAGGGATCTGGTGGCCAAAAGCTGAAAGCACCAGAAAGTCTCCAGCGCTCCTCCCAAAACAGGGTGCGCTTTCCATGCCCAATACAGAAGAAAAGCCGGAATGCCGGTACTGATCAAAACCACCAGGAAAACCAGAAAGCCCCCTCCCAAAAGCTCCCCTTCTTTTGTTCTGGGAAGCAGTCTGCGTATGCCCCTTTCGCAAAGAGCGATCAGCCCCCCCACCAGACGAATCGGATGATAAAGCCATCTGGGATCTCCGATACAAAGATCCAATAAAAATCCTACCAGCAAGGGTAAAAACCATCGGATCATCTCTGTCTTCCTCCATATTCCACGCAGGATTGTAAAAACTCCAGGATAAAAGCCGGATTAGAGTAGTAATACAAATGGGGAAAGCCGGCTAAGGAATGATTCGTGGCGTGTATACAACTCCAGGCGCGCCCTGTGGCAGGCTTTACGGCCTCGTAATCTTCCCCACAGCTTTCCCTATTTTGAGAGCGAAAGCTGTGGGGAA
>CABSEG010000081.1 GCA_902476645.1 uncultured Lachnospiraceae bacterium
CTTATCCGGGACCATCACTGATCATTGCTTACGCTCCATGTATCAACCATGGTATTAAGAAGGGCATGAGCAAAGCTCAGACCGAGGAAGAACTGGCTGTGAAGTGCGGATACTGGCATAATTTCCGTTACAATCCAGCGCTCAAGGCGGAAGGCAAGCCAGCCTTTACACTGGACAGCAAGGCTCCGACCGAGGATTATCAGGAATTCTTAAACGGGGAAGTTCGTTACAACTCTCTGATGAGATCCAATCCGGAAAAGGCGAAGAAGCTGTTCGCAAAGAACGAGGCCGAGGCAAAGGAAAGATATGCTTATCTGAACAAGCTGATCTCTCTTTACGGAGTAGAAGAGTAATAGAAAGAAATCAATTTTGGGGACGCTGCTTTCGGGCAGCGTCCCCTTATACTAGGGATAAATAAAATATATGAGACATATTTTGAGTGGGATAAGAGGAGAACGTGATGACAAAACATAGAGTGTATTCCAGGATATTTCTGGCGCTGATGGCGTTTTTTCTGTTGGGGTTTTTGCCGAAAGGTGAAGCAGCAGCAGCAGGACCAGCCCTGGAGATCTTGGTAAAAGATGGTTATGCAAAGCAGGTCGTACATTTTTATTATGGACGTACCCCATCCGGCTATATGGGATATTATGCGGATACCCCTTCTATACTGGTACATCCGAAGGCAAAGAAGGTGACCTTTTCCATCAAAGATTCGGATGGTACCTGCAGCGGCGTATCCTTCCAGCATAATTCGCTGACACCATCAAAGACCTTAAAGAGTAATCTTATGCGCTTCACAGCGCGGGGACGTACCCGGGCTTATATGCTGTCTGTAAAGAAAGCGTCCGATCCGGAAGTGACCGGTTTGAAGCTGAAGCCTTCTAAGGGAAAACGAGTATTTCGACCTGGGAAAAAACGCTATCTGGAAATTCAGGCTTCCACCAAGGCAGAAATGGAGGTAAAGACAGAAATATTGATTCAAAATAGGAAAGGTCAGACTGTATTTTACAAAAAATGCCGGGCAGCCAGGGGAAAGTTCTACACTTATCGCTGGGAAGGCAGGGTATCTGCTGAGAACGAGCTGGGATTGCCTAAGGGCTCCTATGTCCCTGCAGGTGTGTATAAAGTCAGTTTCCGCGCCACCATGAAAATGAAAAAGTACGAAAAAACGGCCGTGAGAACAAAGCGAATCCGGATTCTCTAGGTTTGCATCTAAACTGAATAAATGCTATAATTAGCGAAATGATAATGAAAAAACGAAACTGGAGGGACAAAGTTGCAGACCGAAACAATAACAGGGTATGAATTGGTAAGAAAAGAGGAGCTAGCGGACATTCATTCCACAGGATACCTCTGGAAGCATAAAAAAAGCGGCGCAAGAGTGTGCGTGATTTTAAATGACGATGAAAACAAAGTTTTTCATATTACCTTTCGCACTCCGCCCAGCGACAGTACAGGAGTCGCCCATATTTTAGAGCACAGCGTTCTTTGCGGGAGCAGGGAATTTCCATCTAAAGATCCCTTTGTGGAGCTGGTAAAAGGTTCTCTCAATACCTTTTTGAATGCCATGACCTATCCGGACAAGACCATGTATCCGGTGGCAAGCTGTAATGACGCGGATTTTAAAAATCTGATGCATGTGTACATGGATGCGGTATTCTTTACCAACATCTATGACAAAGAGGAGATTTTCCGTCAGGAGGGATGGAGCTATCAGCTGGAGGAAGCAGACGGGGAGTTAACGTATAACGGAGTGGTATATAATGAGATGAAGGGCGCATTTTCCTCTCCGGAAGACGTTTTGGACCGGGAAATTTTAAATTCTCTTTACCCGGATACGCCCTATGGACACGAATCGGGCGGAGATCCGTCCTGTATTCCGGATTTAAAGTATTCTCAGTTCCTGGATTTTCACAGCAGATATTATCATCCGTCTAACTGTTATCTCTATCTGTATGGAGATTTGGATATGAAAGAGAGGCTGGAATGGCTGGATCAGGCGTACTTAAGTCAATATGACGCAAGAGAGATTCCGTCCGACATTCCTTTGCAGCCTGCCTTTTCGCAGCCCAGGGAGATCCGGAAATGCTACTCCATCTCTCAGACGGACTCCTTGGAAGATAACACCTATCTCTCCTTCAACGCTTCTGTGGGTACAAGCCTGGATGTGCGGCTTTCCAATGCGTTTGCGGTGTTGGAATACGCACTTTTATCTGCACCCGGAGCACCTTTAAAACAGGCGCTTTTAGATGAGGGAGTGGGAAAGGATATTTTAGGTGCTTATGACAGCAGTATTTACCAGCCGGTTTTTTCTGTGATAGCCAAATACGGCAGCCGGGATAAGAAAGAGCAGTTTTTAAGGATTATTCGCGAGAAGCTGGAGAGCATCGTAAAAGAAGGGCTGGATCAGAAAGCCATTCTGGCAGGCATTAACTATATGGAGTTTCGCTACCGAGAGGCGGATTTTGGGGCCTATCCCAAAGGGCTTATCTATGGAATCGATATGATGGACAGTTGGCTGTATGAGGAGGAGCGCCCATTTGATTATGTAAAACAGCTTCCGGTTTTTGACTATCTGAAGGAGCAGGTTGGAACCGGTTATTTTGAGCATTTGATACAGACTTACCTTCTGGACAATTCCCATGTTTCCGTGGTAATCATAGAACCAGAAAAAGGACTGAGCGCAAAGATGGATAAGGAGGTCAAAAAGAAACTGGCTGCCTACAAAGAAAGCCTGTCCCCCCGGGAGATCGAAAAGCTTCTGGAGGATACGAAAAAGTTGAGAGCCTTTCAGGAGACACCTTCCACAGAGGAAGAGCTAAAGGCTATTCCTATGCTTTCCAGAAAGGACATCAAAAGGAACCCACAGCCTCTTTGCAACCAGGAGAGAGAGGTGGCAGGCGTACCTTTGCTGTACCATCCGATCTATACCAATGGAATAGGTTATCTGCGCCTGCTCTTTGACGTGCGGGCCCTTGATCAGGATGAACTCCCATATCTTGGCATTTTAAAGGCTGTACTGGCCATGGTAGATACGGAGCATTACGGGTATGGAGAGCTGTTTAATGAGATCAATATGCAGACAGGCGGAATCTCCACTTCCCTAGGGGTATATCCGGATTACCAGGAACCGGGAAATTATAAGGCATTTTTTGAGGTGAAGGCAAAGGCGCTGTTTCATAAAATGGATTTTGTGTGTTCCATGGTGGAGGAGATATTATTTCATTCAAAGCTGGAGGATGAAAAACGTCTGTATGAGATCATAGCCCAGTTAAAGTCCAGGCTTCAGATGCGTATGACCTCTGCGGGACACTCCACAGCAGCAGTTCGGTCGATGGCTTACTTCTCAGAGATTTCAGCTTTCCATGATATGACCGGGGGGATTGCCTTCTACAAACTGGTGGAATCCATAGAGGAAGCGTTTGAGCAAAGGAAAGACACACTTGTAAAAACACTGAAAGGGATCATGAAAAAGCTATTTCAAAAGAGCCTGTTGCTTGTAAGCTTTACCGGAGACGAAGAAGGGCTGAAAGCCTTATTGCCTCCTGCCAGGACACTGATGGAAAAAATACCCCGGGAAGAGATGTTATTTCCAAATTATACTTTAGCTTACGGAAGGCAAAACGAAGGTTTTGAAACCTCCGCGAAGGTACAGTATGTGGCAAGGGCCGGCAATTACCGCAAGGAAGGGCTTGCCTATACTGGGGCATTGCGGATTTTGAAAGTGATCTTAAGCTATGAATATCTCTGGACCAATATTCGGGTTAAGGGAGGCGCCTATGGATGTATGAGTGGCTTTGGAGTTACCGGGGATTCCTATTTTGTCTCTTATCGAGACCCCAATTTAAGAAAAACCCTGGAGGTCTATGAGGGCATCGCTGATTATGTCCGGGATTTCACGGTGAGCGAGCGGGATATGACGAAATATATTATCGGAACGATCAGTGAGTTAGACGTACCCCTTACGCCTATGGCAAAAGGCTCCCGTTCTCTGGCAGCCTATTTAAGTCATGTGACTGAGGCAGATTTTCAGAAGGAGAGAGACCAGATTCTGGATGCGTCCCAGGAAAGTATCCGCAGTTTGGAAGCGCATGTGAGGGCCATTTTGAATCAGCAGAATCTCTGTGTGATCGGAGGAGAGGAGAGACTGAAACAGGAACAGGATTTGTTTGACCATTTGAAGTCTCTGATCGGAACAGAGGGAGAGAGCGTATGACAGAAAAAAAATTTAAATCAGGCTTTGTCACCTTAATTGGCCGCCCCAATGTGGGAAAATCCACCTTGATGAATCAGTTAATCGGGCAAAAGATTGCCATTACTTCCAGCAAGCCTCAGACCACCAGAAACAGAATTCAAACCGTGTATACCTGTGAAGAGGGACAGATTGTCTTTGTGGACACGCCTGGAATCCACAAGGCCAAGAATAAGCTGGGAGAATATATGGTCAGCGCGGCCCAGAGAACGCTCAATGAGGTAGACGTTATTTTATGGCTGGGGGAGCCCAGCACCTTTATCGGGGCAGGAGAACGTCATATTGCGGAACAGTTGAAAAATACAAAGGTTCCGGTCATTCTGGTGATTAATAAGGTGGATACGATCAAAAAAGAGGAAATATTAAAATTTATAGATGAGTACAGAAAAATACATGAGTTTGCGGAGATCGTGCCTGTCTCAGCCCTGAAGGGAACCAATACCCGGGTACTCATCGAGTGTATCTTCCGCTATCTGCCCTATGGCCCTCAGTTTTATGACGAAGACACGGTTACGGATCAACCCCAAAGGCAAATCGTGGCGGAATTGATTCGGGAAAAGGCGTTAAGGACCTTAAGCGAGGAAATACCTCACGGCATCGCAGTTTCCATTGAGCGGATGAAAGAGCGTACAAGCGGAGGATTAATGGATATTGATGCAACCATTGTCTGCGAGAAGGATTCCCATAAGGGTATTATTATCGGTAAGGGAGGATCTATGCTCAGGAAAATCGGGTCTTCTGCCAGAAGGGAGATCGAACAGATGCTGGGAATGAAGGTGAATCTGCAACTGTGGGTGAAGGTGAAAAAGGATTGGCGGGACAGTGATTTTCTCATGAAAAATTTTGGATATGATAAGAAGGAAATCTAAATGCGAGAACAGCTTATGCTGACTGGCGTGGTATTGTCTGCCATGCCGGTGGGGGAATTTGACAAGCGTGTCGTGCTTTTAACCAGGGAGAGGGGAAAGATCACGGCTTTTGCCAGGGGAGCCAGGAGACAAAACAGCAGCCTCTTGGCGGCCTCCAATCCCTTTGTCTTCGGAAGATTTTTTTTCTATGAGGGAAGAAGCGCCTATAGCCTGGTGCAGGCAGAGGTGCTTCACTATTTTCACGAAATCGCAAGGGATTTTGAAGGTACCTGCTATGGCTCGTACTTTATGGAGTTTGCAGATTACTATGCCAGGGAAAACAACCCGGAGGTCCAGATGGTAAATCTGCTGTATGTTTCTCTAAAGGCACTTTTAAATCCCAGGCTACCCCAGGAATTGATACGATACATTTTCGAGTTGAAGACTATGGTGCTCAACGGAGAATATCCGGAGGTGTTTTGTTGCAATCACTGCGGAAAAAAAGAAAGACTGATGGGATATGCGCCGGAGAAAAACGGTCTGGTTTGCCAGGCGTGCGCAAGCTCGGTCAGTGGAAAGATACTGCCGCTGAAAGAAGCTTCTATTTACGCTTTGCAGTATGTTGTATCCGCTGTAGTGGAAAAGCTGTATACCTTTACGCTCTCCGGCGAAGTCTTTCAGGAATTTCGTGCCGTTGTGGATTCCTTTCGGAAAAGATACATAGAGAAATCCTTTAAGAGCCTGGAAATTTTGGAGTCTACTCAGAATTATTAGTTGAAAAACGAGTGCTTAGAGGCTATAATAGATAAGTCGCAGGGAAGCGAAGTGATCGGGTATCAATGTGGAGGAGTATCATGAAAAAAAGGGTAACATGGATGACGGTGCTGGTTGTTGCTGCGTGTGCCATGGCAGGCTGCAGTAAATTTTCTCCTGAGGAGACAGCGGTTTCTGTAGGGAAGGATGGAAAAATTACTGCTGCGGTGATAGAACAACTGGACCAAGACTACTATAAAGAAGATGAATTGAAGGCGTCGATTGATCAGGCCGTGGCTGATTTTGCCGAGGAGAACGGAGAAGATCTGGTCAAGGTTAAAAAGTATGAGACAGAAGATCGTAAAGTCACATTGTTTATGAATTATGCCAATGCAGACGCTTACGCAAAATTTAATAACGTCGTCTTTTTCACCGGAGACATGGTAGAGGCCGGGGGAGCAGGCTATGATTTTAATACCGGGTTTCAGAAAGTGGAGAAGGGTGAGGTAACCAACAACCAGGTGACCAGCGACGAAGTACTGAATAGCTACAATTACAACGTGGTGATTTTGCAGGAAGAGATGGGGGTGGAGGTTCCCGGTGATATTGTATATGTGAGCTCGAATGTGGAGGTAACCGGAAAGAAATCTGCTAAAGTGGTAGGAGACGAAAAAATCCAGGAGCAATCGGAGCGTGAGACCGAGACGGATACGAAAGAGCAGACAGATCTGGTATCCATAGCACCGGAGGGTGAAGAGAGCACAGAGACGGAAAGGGAAACCGAGACTATGGAGGAGATTCCCATCGCCTATATCATCTATGAGTAAAGTGTTATAGCAATATCCCCGCTGTAGACAATGGGGAAAAAACTCGCAGTGCGGCGCGGCAGCAGGGGATTTGACTCTTGCGACAGTTCCCAGATGGACAGTCAGTATGTCTGAGAACCGTTTGCTTGCGGGAATAAATAGAAGAGAGGAAAGAAGATCATGGAAAAGACAATGGAGAAAATCGTGGCCCTGGCCAAGTCCAGAGGCTTTGTATATCCTGGCTCTGAGATATACGGAGGGCTTGCCAATACTTGGGACTATGGAAACTTAGGCGTGGAGCTGAAGAATAATGTGAAACAGGCATGGTGGCAGAAATTCGTCAGGGAGAATCCCTATAACGTGGGCGTGGACTGCGCCATTTTGATGAATCCCCAAACCTGGGTGGCATCGGGACATCTGGGAGGATTTTCTGACCCTCTGATGGACTGCAAGGAATGCCATGAGCGCTTCCGTGCCGATAAACTGATTGAGGATTTCTGCGAGGAAAAAGGGATTGCCCTGGATGGAGCTGTGGATGCCTGGTCTCAGGAAAAAATGAGGGATTTTATAGAGGAACATCAAATTCCATGTCCCACCTGTGGAAAACATAATTTCACGGATATTCGTCAGTTTAACCTGATGTTTAAGACCTTTCAGGGAGTGACCGAGGATGCAAAGAATACAGTATATCTTCGCCCGGAGACAGCGCAGGGAATTTTCGTAAATTTTAAAAACGTACAGAGAACCTCGAGAAAGAAGATTCCCTTTGGAATCGGCCAGGTGGGAAAATCTTTCCGAAATGAGATTACGCCGGGAAACTTTACGTTTAGAACCAGAGAGTTTGAGCAGATGGAGCTGGAGTTTTTCTGCGCCCCGGATACAGATCTGGAATGGTTTGCTTACTGGAAGGAGTACTGCATCAACTGGCTGAAGTCCCTTGGAATGAAAGAAGAAGAGATGCGTGTCAGAGATCATGAGAAGGAAGAGTTGAGTTTTTACAGCAAGGCCACCACGGATATCGAGTTTCTGTTCCCCTTCGGCTGGGGAGAACTGTGGGGGATTGCAGACAGAACCGATTATGATTTAACCCGCCATCAGGAGACTTCCGGACAGGATATGAGCTACTTTGACGATGAGAAAAAAGAAAAATATGTTCCCTATGTCATTGAACCCTCTCTGGGAGCGGATCGTGTAGTTTTGGCATTCCTGTGCAGCGCCTATGATGAGGAAGAGCTGGAGGGAGGAGATATGAGAACGGTTCTGCGCTTTCATCCTGCCTTGGCCCCAGTGAAAATTGGTGTTCTTCCCCTTTCTAAGAAGCTAAATGCAGGCGCGGAAAAGGTATATGCTATGTTGGCTAAAAAGTATAACTGTGAGTATGATGAGAGAGGAAATATCGGAAAGCGCTACCGCAGGCAGGATGAGATTGGCACACCGTTCTGTGTGACCTATGATTTCGATTCCGAGGAAGATCAGGCAGTGACCGTGCGCGACCGGGACTCTATGGAGCAGGTTCGTGTCAAGATCGACGAATTAGAGCAGTATTTTGCCGACAAATTTGCATTTTAATCAAATAAGCGGATAAAAAATGCCCGGGACGGCTGCATGGCATGCCGTACTCCGGGCGTTTCTTATACCTTATGTGCTTATTTGTAAATTAGATGTCTTGGAATACCATCCACCATAACAGGGGGATAGTCTCCCTGGATCAAGGGCTTTACGTAAGCGATAAAGTCGTTGGTCACATATGTGCCGTCCCGGGTAATCCATTCCCTGGGCACCAATTTCTCATCATTGGCAATCTTATGCACGTCATAAATTCCGGTGGCACACTGATAGGGATCGTCGGATACCCGGTCGATTACCACCATTTTCCCGCTGTCTCCCTCATCGGCAGCCTTGACAGCGGCACCGCCTACCATAAATGCCTCATTGATATCTACCCGGGAGGCGATATGGGAAGCACTTCTTTGCAAAGTACTAAACTCAATGCCCCTGGTCTTACAACCGATCTCAGCGGCAATTACATTGGCCAGATAATCTGCCGTACCGCTTAACTGTTTATGACCGAATGCGTCCACATAGTCATTATTTGCAGAAAGCTCACAAACGTAACGGCCATCCGCCAGTTTGATTCCTTCCGATACGGCAATCACCACAGAATGTTTTTTCTTCAGGGTATGTTTTACCCGCTCCAGGAACTTTTGCATGTCAAAGGGCAACTCCGGCAGATAGATCATATCCGGTCCTTCGCAATCTTCTCCCTTGGAAAGAGCAGCGGCTCCGGTTAGCCAGCCGGCGTTTCTTCCCATGATCTCCACCACGGTTACGATATCCTTATTGTAGCTAAGCCCCAGGCCATCCCGGATAATTTCCTTTACGGAAGTTCCAATGTACTTGGCTGCGCTGCCAAAACCGGGGGTGTGGTCTGTCAAAGCCAGGTCGTTATCAATGGTCTTTGGAACGCCTACAAACTTCTGAGTCTGACCCGTCAGGATCGCATAGTCGGAGAGCTTCTTGATCGTATCCATGGAATCATTTCCGCCAATATAGATAAAACTGTCGATATCCAGCTTATTGAGAATGCCGAAGATTTTTTCATAGATGTCCCGGTCTTCATGTATCTCCGGAAGCTTGAAACGACAGGAGCCAAGAAATGCGGAAGGGGTTCTTTTTAGCAGTTCGATATCCAGATCATTTTTAATATATTTGGACAGATCGATATATTTTTCGTCCAGGAATCCCTGAATGCCGTGCAACATACCATATATTTTATGGAATCCTCTGTCTTTTGCAGTCTTGTAAACACCGGCTAAACTAGAGTTGATGACAGCGGTAGGACCACCGGATTGTCCTACAATTACGTTTCGTTTCATAGTACGTACCTCCTGTGAATTTGCGTTTTGCACAAAATTATAGATATAATTATAACAAAATCAGTCAAAACAGACAAGGATAATTTTCACGAAATTTTACCTGCAAATTATACCAAAAAAGAAAAGGGAATTTCCTTTTTCTTCTTGACTAGTGCACAAGATATGATAGAATAATACTGTGCGACTAGCTATTTTAGGCGCAGATATGGTAGTTTATGCGGACGTCGCTGAGACGGTCCTGCGTACTAACATAAAATACAATTTAGGAGGAATATTCAAGATGGCAAAATGGGTTTACTTATTTAGTGAAGGAAATGCCAACATGAGAAACCTGCTTGGTGGCAAGGGCGCAAACCTGGCAGAGATGACCAACTTAGGTATGCCAATTCCACAGGGTTTCACGGTTACGACGGAAGCTTGTACAGACTACTATAACAACGGCAAGAAGATTTCTGAAGAAATTCAGGGACAGATCTTCGATGCTCTGGCAGAACTGGAGCAGATCCAGGGAAAGAAATTTGGTGATACGGAAGATCCGTTATTGGTATCCGTTCGTTCCGGAGCAAGAGCTTCCATGCCTGGCATGATGGATACCATTCTGAACCTGGGCCTGAATGATGTTGCCGTAGAAGGGTTTGCAAAGAAAACCGGCAACCCCAGATTTGCATACGATTCCTACAGACGTTTTATTCAGATGTATTCCGATGTAGTAATGGAAGTTCCAAAGTCCTTCTTCGAAAAGATCATTGACGAAGTAAAAGAGGCAAAGGGCGTTCACTACGATACAGAGTTAACGGTAGATGACCTGAAAGAACTGGTAAAGAGATTTAAGGCTATCTATTCCGAAGAAATGAACGGAGAAGAGTTCCCGCAGGATCCGAAGGAGCAGCTGCTGGGCGCCGTAAAGGCCGTATTCCGTTCTTGGGACAACCCCCGTGCCATCGTATATCGCCGTATGAATGATATCCCCGGCGACTGGGGAACTGCCGTAAACGTGCAGGCTATGGTATTCGGAAACATGGGCGATACCTCAGGTACAGGCGTTGCCTTTACACGTAACCCCTCCACTGGAGAGAAGGGGATCTATGGCGAGTACCTGATTAACGCTCAGGGCGAAGACGTAGTTGCCGGTGTTCGTACACCTCAGCCTATTTCCAAACTGAAAGAGGATCTGCCAAAATGCTACAAGCAGTTCATGGAACTGGCTATGAAACTGGAAAATCATTATCGTGATATGCAGGATATGGAGTTTACCATCCAGGAAGGCAAGCTGTATTTCCTTCAGACACGTAACGGAAAGAGAACGGCTCCCGCTGCCATCAAGATCGCTTGTGATCTGGTAGATGAGGGCATGATTACTCCGGAAGAAGCGGTTTGCCGTATAGAAGCAAAATCTCTGGATCAGCTGCTGCACCCCACTTTTGATGCAGACGCTCTGAAGGCAGGCGAAGTGATCGGTACTGCTCTGCCCGCATCACCGGGAGCAGGAGCAGGTAAGGTATACTTTACCGCAGAGGATGCAAAGGCCGCTCATGAAAAGGGCGAGAGAGTCATCCTGGTTCGTCTTGAGACCTCTCCGGAAGATATCGAAGGAATGCATGCATCCGAAGGTATCCTGACCGTTCGCGGCGGTATGACTTCTCACGCAGCCGTAGTTGCCCGCGGTATGGGGACCTGCTGTGTATCCGGATGCGGCGACATCAAGATCAGTGAAGAAGAAAAATGGTTCACCTTGGGCGGATATACTTTCCATGAGGGAGATTACATTTCTCTGGATGGTACTACTGGTAAGATCTACAAGGGCGATATCAAGACGGTAGAAGCCTCTGTAGGAGGAAACTTCGGACGTATCATGAGATGGGCAGACCAGTTCCGTAAGTTACAGGTGCGTACAAACGCAGATACGCCTGCGGATACCGAGAACGCTGTGAAGCTGGGAGCTGAGGGTATCGGTCTTTGCCGTACCGAGCATATGTTCTTCGATGCCGAGAGAATTCCGAAGATCCGCAAGATGATCCTTTCCGATACGGTAGAGCAGAGAGAGGCAGCTTTAAATGAGCTGATTCCATTCCAGAAGGAAGACTTCAAGGCTATGTATAAGGCCCTGAAGGGACGTCCCATGACGGTTCGTTACTTAGATCCGCCTCTGCATGAGTTCGTACCCACTGAGCCGGATGACATCAAGGCACTGGCTGAGGAGATGGGACTGACTCCGGAAGAAGTACAGGCTCGCTGCGATGAGCTTCACGAGTTCAACCCCATGATGGGACATCGTGGATGCCGTCTGGCCGTAACTTACCCGGAAATCGCCAAGATGCAGACAAGAGCCATCATCGAGGCTGCTATCGAAGTGAAGGATGAGATGGGATATGACATCGTTCCTGAAATCATGATCCCGCTGGTAGGCGAGAAAAAAGAGCTGAAGTATGTAAAGAGCGTAGTAGTTGCCACCGCTGAGGAAGTAATGAAGGAAAAAGGCGAGTACATCAACTATCATGTTGGTACCATGATTGAGATCCCGCGCGCAGCTCTGACCGCAGATCAGATCGCAGAGGAGGCAGAATTCTTCTCCTTCGGTACAAACGACCTGACTCAGATGACCTTCGGTTTCTCACGTGATGATGCAGGCAAGTTCCTGAGCTCTTACTATGAGAACAAGATTTACGAGTCCGATCCGTTTGCTAAGCTGGATCAGGAAGGCGTAGGTCAGTTAGTGAAGATGGCAGCAGAAAAGGGACGTGCGACCAATCCGCTGCTGAAGATGGGTATCTGTGGCGAGCACGGTGGAGATCCTTCTTCCGTAGAGTTCTGCCACAAGGTAGGTCTGAACTATGTATCCTGCTCACCGTACCGTGT
>CABSEG010000082.1 GCA_902476645.1 uncultured Lachnospiraceae bacterium
CCTCCACCGTCAGCAACGAGATGAGATCCAATGCCATTGTGGCAGTGATTGTATCCGCGATCTGCATGTTGATTTATATCTGGTTCCGCTTTAAAGACATTCGTTTTGCAGCCAGCGCGGTTCTCGCACTGATACATGACGTACTGGTGGTACTGGCGTTCTATGCGGTTTCCAGAATTTCCGTAGGAAATACCTTCATTGCCTGCATGTTGACCATCTTAGGTTATTCCATCAATGCGACTATTGTTATTTTCGACCGTATCCGTGAGAACCTGAAGACGATGGCGAAGAATGATACTGTGGAGAACGTGGTAAATGTAAGTATCACACAGACATTAACAAGAAGTATTTACACTTCCTTTACCACCTTTGTTACGATTGCGGTTCTTTATATCATGGGCGTGTCTGCAATCCAGGAGTTTGCTTTGCCCCTGATTGTGGGTATTGTCGCAGGTGCTTACTCTTCTGTATGTATTACCGGAGCACTGTGGTATGTGATGCGGACACATTTGGCAAGAAAGAAAAAATAAGAACCAGACATAAGATAAGATGTCTCTTTGCCGGACGATCTTGTTCGGCAAAGGGACATTTTTATAAAGGAGAGCAGCGTGGAAAAATGGGTGGTGTCTGCCAAACGGGCGGATTTTCAGGAGATTGGAAGGAGGTTTGGAATCGATCAGGTAACAGCCAGGTTGATTCGAAATCGTAATGTAATCGGTGAGGAGGCTATAGAGGAATACCTAAACGGGAGTCTTTTGCATCTGAACAGCCCTCATCTGCTGAAGGATTGCGATAAAACAGTCTCTATCCTGACGGAAAAAATCCGGGAACAGAAAAAGATCAGGATATTGGGGGATTATGATATCGACGGGGTATGTTCTACTTATATTCTTTATCGGGGGCTGAAGCGATGCGGCGCGCGTGTGGATACAGAGATTCCAGACCGGATACGGGATGGTTATGGAATTAATATACATCTGATTGACTTAGCCTGGAAAGACGGAGTGGATACGATCCTGACCTGTGATAATGGGATCTCCGCCTTTGAGCAGGTGGATTATGCCAACAGACTTGGGATGACGGTGCTGATCACGGATCACCATGAAATTCCCCAAGTACTTCCCAGGGCCAGAGCGATTGTCAATCCGAAACAAAAGGACTGCCCTTATCCGTATAAGGGGCTCTGTGGGGGAGCTATTGCCTACAAGGTGATTTCCTGTTTGTACGAGTCTATGGGAATTGGTCAGGAAGAAGCACAGGAGCTTATTGAGTTTGCCGCTATTGCCACCGTGGGGGATGTAATGGATCTGACCGGTGAGAATAGAATTTTGGTGAAAGAGGGATTGTATCGGATTGCCAATACGAAAAATCCAGGGCTTGCAGCTCTGATCCAGGTCAATGGTCTGGATCCTGAGAGGCTCAGCGCCTATCATATCGGGTTTGTACTGGGGCCCTGTATCAATGCCTGCGGACGTCTGGACACCGCCAAGAGGGCACTGGCTCTTCTTCTGACAGATTCAAAACAAGAGGCCATGAATCTGGCAACTGAGCTAAAAGAGTTGAATGAAGAGCGAAAGGAAATGACCTTAAAAGGTGTCTCGCAGGCTGTGAACATGATTGAGCACAGTAGCCTGAAAAACGATAAGGTCTTGGTGATCTTTCTGCCAGATTGCCATGAGAGTTTGGCCGGAATTATTGCGGGACGGGTCCGGGAACAGTATTACCGACCTGTTTTTGTACTGACCAGGGGGGAAGAGGGAATCAAAGGCTCCGGCCGGTCCATTGAGGGCTATCACATGTTTCAGGAAATGGAAAAATGTGGAGAGCTGTTTGTAAAATTTGGCGGTCATCCTATGGCGGCAGGTCTCACTATGGAAGAGGATAAAATAGATCTGCTCAGGAAAAGGTTAAATGAGCAGACGAAATTAACGGAAGAGGACTTAGTTCCGAAGGTAAAGATCGATGTGCCTATGCCTATTGACTATATCTCCGAGCGGCTGATCCGGGAGTTGGAATATCTGGAACCTTTTGGAAAGGGCAATCCCAAACCGCTGTTTGCACAGAAAAATCTAAAGGTATTGGAGGGCCGCATTCTGGGGAAACATAAAAATGTAATGCGAATGCGGGTGTGCAGCGAAGCGGGTAGACAGATGGATGCCGTTTACTTTGGAGATATACAGGCTTTTTTGGACTATCTGAAAAGCAAGTTCAAAGAAGCCGAAGTGGAAAAAATGCTTCAGGGACAGCTTAACAGGATTGCGCTCATGGTAACTTATTACCCGGTGATTCATGTGTTTCGGGAACAGAAGAGCATTCAGATTGTAATTCAAAACTATCAATAACACTCAATATATTTAAGGAGCATGATATGAAAAAGATCGGATTTAAAATTGCAGGAATCCTGGCTGCGATCCTGATTGCAGCAGTATACTACTACATTACCATACCTGCTATCAACATTCATTCCAGCGGATTTTGGACTTTTCTCATGGTAGCCATTGCGGTTGTGGTGGTTTTGTATGCCATTCCAAGGGTTCGGACGGTTTCTGACGTAAAGAGTAATGGTATCATAAAGCTGGGGATCGGTGTTTTACTGTTGGTGGTAGCTGTGTATCTTGTGGGGAGTCTTTTGTCCTCACCAATTATCAACGCGAAAAAGTACCAGAGATTAATTACTGTGGAGAACCGGGATTTCGCGGAAGACATTAAAGAAGTGGATTATCGTCAGATTCCTCTTTTAGACCGGGATTCAGCTATGCTGCTGGGAGACAGAAAAATGGGAAGTATGGTGGATATGGTCTCCCAGTTTGAAGTGAGCCCTCTTTACACACAGATCAATTATCAGGACAGTCCCAGCCGGGTAACACCCTTAGTTTATGCCAGCCCGATCAAATGGTTGACCAATCAGTCCAAGGGAGTTCCCGCATACATTAAGATTGATATGGCTACACAGGATACAGAGTTGGTAAAACTGGATAAACCCATACGCTATTCCCAGTCAGAGTATTTTAACAGAAATATCAACCGGCATCTGCGTTTCCGTTATCCTACTTATATCTTTGACACGTTAAGTTTTGAGATCGATGATAACGGAACCCCTTATTGGGTATGCCCGGTAAAAAAGTATAATATTGGTTTATTTGGCGGTGTCACCATCGGTCGGGTGGTGCTGTGTAATGCGCAGACCGGAGAGACCGTGGACTACAAGGTAGAAGATTGTCCGACCTGGGTGGATCATGTATTTTCTGCTGACTTACTGATTCAGCTTTATGATTACTATGGAACCTTAAAAAATGGATATTTTAATAGTATTTTAGGACAAAAAGGTTGTTTAAAGACTACAGAAGGATATAATTATCTGGCTTTGGAAGATGATGTTTGGGTATATACCGGAATCACCTCGGTCAATTCGGATCAGTCGAACGTGGGGTTTGTGTTGATGAATCAGCGAACTATGGAATGCAGATATTATGAGGTGGCGGGAGCCCAGGAATATTCAGCTATGGGTTCCGCAGAGGGACAGGTGCAGAATCTGGGATATGAGGCCACCTTCCCGTTGCTCTTAAATATTTCGGGAGAACCAACCTACTTTATGGCTCTTAAAGATGATGCGGGATTGGTGAAAAAATATGCCATGGTAAACATCCAGAAGTATCAGAATGTGGCGATTGGCGATACGGTATCCGAATGTGAGAAAAATTATAACAGTCTGTTAAGACAAAGCGGTATTGAAGTGGAAGAGTCGGAAGGAGAGGTGAAAAAAGCTTCCGGTGCCATTGAACGCATTGCCCAGGGCGTTATTGACGGGAACTCCCACTATTATCTGCTGCTGGAGGGCAGAGATGAGATCTTTGATGTCTCTGTGGTAGATTATTTGGATATCATTAAATATCAGGAGGGAGATCGAATTACCTTAGAATATACAGAAGGAGCGGAAGTCAACACCGTACTTGGAATTCAATAGCGTTTCAGCCAACGGGCCGGTATCATGGAGATGCCGGTCCGTTTTTCAGAGAACTTTTATATGAACTTTTGGTAAGAACATAATATAAGATAGCCATCAAAAGACTGGAAGCCACAACACAGATAAGAATCATCAACGCACAGTGAAGGAAAAAGGTATCCGGCAAAATGGTGATGATAGGATCTGTCTTGGGATCAAAGATCCAGTAATCATTGCGAAAAAACAGGTGGTGAAAGGTAACAAAAAAGCGATCCCAGTTCCAGGCAATCAGGACTCCCAATACCACAGGAAGTATCACCGTAAGCAGGGAGGAAAATTTTAAAAATTTCCAACCGGTCTTTTGACGAACCGAGACAACGGTGAGACCAAGACAGGACAGAAAGGAGACCAGACACAGGTATTGTACCGACACAAAGATCCTGCGGACCTCCTCAAAATGGATCCGTCCGGATTCGGACATAGGAAGTGTCGGAAGGTTCAGCTCTCCTTGGTAAAACATAGAGTTATAGTCGATTAAAACATCGTAGTTTTCTTTGATTTCTTCCTCAGAAAGTCCGGATAACTGGCTTAACTGCATCTGCTTCATATCGTGGTAATACAGCGGACGAAAATTCAGCGTTACTACCACGGCCAGAGATATCAGAAACAGGGTGAAGCAGACAGAGGTAAGCGCGGTGAGAAACGTGTGTTTTTTTACGGTCATAGATAAATCCTCCTTCTTTCTTTCCTTTAAAGTATACAACGGTTCTCCTGCGAGATTCAACCGGTTTCTTGGGGAATTTGCGGGATCGTTCTATTGACAAATCTATGAGAAATGAGTAGAATATCAAATAGTGAAACCCAGTCTTTCATCCCCAGAGTTAAGGGTGAAAGACTGTTTTTGTAATTTAGGAAAGAGCCTTTTGGCGCGAATATACAAGCAGGAGGAGAAAAAAATGTCTGTACCTTATAATCATAAGGCGATTGAACAAAAATGGAAAAAGCATTGGCAGGAGCATCCGGTTAATGTCAATGACGGAAAAAAACCGAAATATTATTGTCTGGACATGTTCCCTTATCCGTCCGGAAATGGACTGCATGTGGGACATTGGAGGGGATATGTGATTTCAGATGTCTGGAGCCGCTATAAGATGCTACAGGGCTATTACCTGATTCATCCCATGGGATGGGATGCATTCGGGTTGCCGGCAGAAAATTATGCCATTAAGATGGGGGTACATCCGGCGATTTCCACGGCGGAAAATGTAAAAAATATTAAGCGGCAGATCAATGAGATTTCTGCCATTTATGACTGGGATATGGAGGTCAATACCACAGATCCGGATTTCTATAAATGGACCCAGTGGATTTTTGTGAAAATGTTCAAAGCAGGATTGGCCTATGAAAAGGAATTCCCGATCAATTGGTGTCCGTCCTGTAAGACCGGTTTAGCGAACGAGGAAGTGGTAAACGGTGTCTGCGAGCGCTGCGGAACTCCGGTTACCAAGAAAAATTTGAGGCAGTGGATGCTCCGGATCACAAAATACGCAGACCGTCTGCTGGCAGATTTAGACAAACTGGACTGGCCGGAAAAGGTAAAGAAGATGCAGTCTGACTGGATTGGAAAGAGCCACGGCGCGGAGATTGATTTTGATGTGGTGGGTAGTGACAAAAAGATTAAGGTTTATACCACCAGACCGGATACTCTGTACGGAGCCACCTTCATGGTGCTGGCGCCGGAGCATGAAATGGCGAAAGAACTGGCCACTGAGGAGACGAAAGAGGACGTGGAGGAATATATTCTGAAATCTTCTATGAAGTCTTCCGTGGACCGCCTTCAGGATAAGGAAAAGACCGGCGTGTTTACCGGAAGCTATGCCATTAATCCGGTGAATAACGCCAAAGTTCCCATCTGGTTATCAGATTATGTACTGGCAGACTATGGTACAGGAGCCATTATGTGCGTGCCTGCACATGATGACCGTGATTTTGAATTTGCAACTAAATTTCAGATTCCCATTATTCAGGTGATTGCCAAGGACGGGAAAGAAATTGAGCCTTTGACGGAGGCCTATACAGGCCCTGGTATTATGATTAATTCCGGAGAGTTTAATGGAATGAACTCGGAAGATGCCAAGAGGGATCTGCCACAGTTGCTGGAATCCAGGGGTATTGGGAAGGTGACCACCAATTATAAACTGCGAGACTGGGTATTTTCCAGACAGCGCTACTGGGGCGAGCCGATTCCCATTGTACACTGCGAGCACTGTGGAGCTGTTCCTGTGCCAGAGGAGGAACTGCCACTGCGGCTTCCTGAGGTGGAGAGTTATCAGCCTACAGGTACGGGAGAGTCTCCGCTGGCGGCGATGGAGGATTGGGTGAATACTACCTGCCCTGTCTGCGGAAGACCGGCCAAGCGAGAAACAAACACCATGCCCCAGTGGGCAGGCTCCTCCTGGTATTTCCTGCGTTATGTGGACGCCCACAATGACCGGGAGTTGGTATCCAAGGAGAAAGCGCATCAGTATCTCCCGGTAGATATGTATATCGGTGGGGTGGAGCATGCGGTACTTCATCTGCTGTATTCCAGATTCTATACCAAGTTCCTGTACGACATTGGAGTGGTGGATTTTGAAGAACCTTTCACGAAGCTGTTTAACCAGGGTATGATCACCGGTAAGAATGGAATCAAGATGAGTAAATCCAAGGGTAACGTGGTTGCTCCTGATGATCTGGTGAGAGATTACGGTTGTGATTCTTTACGTATGTATGAGCTTTTTGTAGGACCGCCTGAGTTGGATGCAGAGTGGGATGACAGAGGAATCGACGGTGTCTACCGTTTTATTGCCCGTTTTTGGAAACTGGTAACGGAAAACAAGGATAAGAATATACAGGCCACAAAAGAAATGTTGAAACTGCGCCATACCATGGTGCATACGATTACTCAGCGACTGGAGAGCTTCAGCCTGAATACGGTGATTTCAGGATTTATGGAGTTCAACAATAAAATGATCGACCTGGCTAAGAAAGAGGGAGGCATCGACAAGGAGACGTTGGAAACGGCGGTAATTCTGATTGCTCCATTTGCTCCACACCTGGCAGAAGAGCTTTGGGAGCAGCTTGGCCATGGAGATTCTGTATTCCACAACACCTGGCCGGAGCATGACGAGGAAGCCATGAAAGATGATCAGGTGGAGGTGCCGGTACAGATCAATGGAAAAACCAGAGCGGTAATCAGTCTTGACGCAGATATTTCAAAAGAAGATGCCATTGCAGCCGGAAAGGAAGCCATTGCGCAGAAGCTGACAGGAAATGTAGTCAAAGAGATTTATGTTCCAAAGAAGATTATCAATTTTGTTGTAAAATAGAATCAACCGATCGAAAAAGGTACAAGCCCCATAAAATGAAGCTTGTACCTTTTTGTCTATGATAGTTGAGCGATTTTGGAAATATCAGAGTCAATCACCATGGAATAATTGGTGTGATAGATCACAAAGCCCGGAGCTCCTCCATTCGCCTTTTTTACGTGTTTTTTCTGAATATAGTCTACCTCCACTTTATCCGTCCCCCTGTTCTTGGAATAGTAAGCGGCCAGTCTTCCCGCCTCTTCAAAGGTTTCATCCGGCAATTCCTCATTATTTGCCTTTACAATTACGTGGGAGCCTGGCACGCCCTTGGCGTGAAACCACCAGTCGTTTCCAGTGGCTATCTTAAAGGTTAGCTCTTCGTTCTGATAATTGTTTTTGCCCACATAGATGTGGTATCCGTCGCTGGAGATGTAGTGAAAAGGCTTTGAGGTGATCTTAACCCGTTTTCCCGTATGTTTTCTGCGGATATACCCGTATTCGGTCAGTTCCTCTTTGATTTGTATCAGATCCTCTTCAGACAGGGCAATATCCAGTGCCGTACTGATGGATTCTAAGTGGTCAATTTCAGCCTTTGTTTCCACGATCAGTTGGGTTAAAGCCTCGTAGGTACGCTTTAGTTTATTATATTTGTCAAAATTTTTCTGCGCATTTTCCCGGGGCGTCAGCGTGGGGTCCAGTGGGATTGTCACCATCTCATTGGTGTAGTAATTGAGAGCTTCCAGTTTTTTGGCCCCCGGTTCCAACTCATAGCCATAGGTATTTATCAATTCTCCGTTGATACGATATTTTTCCCGCTTATCCGTATCCAGTAACTGCTTCCTCTGTAGATCGTACTTCTTTCTGTTTCGTTCCAGAGCCGTCTGTACGATGCGTCTCAGGTCAAAAGAGCGTTGCCGGATACGGGTAATTGCATTTTTGGCGGCATAGTAAGACTCTAATACCTGAGAAATATCCGGGTAAACCTCCCTGCGGCAATCCCGGTACTGGGTGAGGGAAATGGAGGAAAAAGCCACCGGTTCCTTTCCTTGATAGATGATATTCGGAGTAAATACGCCTCCGCGCACATCCTCCATCAAAAGAGTAAAAGTATGGAACAAATGAATCCGCTCCAGATCGGAAAAAGTGTTTGCGATCTGTGAGGATTCCAGAGAAGCCCTGTAACAAATTTCCTCAGCGACCAGAGGGCTGATACCGGTCAGGGTGGTGTAGAGAGCTTTGCCAAGCGGCAGCGGCTTCTGAAATACCTGATTTAAAAAAGTCTCCTCTGTTATGGTCAAAGGATCGCATTTTTCCTGGGTATGAGGGATAAAATAGGGGCGTCCGGGAAGCACTTCCCGGACAGAGCTCATGTGGGCGGATACATGTTTAATGCTGTCGAGGATGGTTCCTTTGTCATCACAGAAAATGATATTGCTGTGCTTTCCCATAATTTCCACAGTCAGGATTTTTTTGCACAGATCCCCCAGCTCATTTAAGTGCTCCAGCTCAAAATGAATAATACGCTCTAAACCAGGCTGGTAGATTTTCGTAAATTTTCCACTTCCAATATATTTTCGAAGAAGCATACAGAAGTTCGGAGCCGTCAAGGGACCCGGTTTATTTTTTTCTGTAAAGTAAATCAGAGGCAGGCTGGCTCCTGCGGAGATTAGCAGCCGGTACTGCGTCCTTTGATTTTTTATGGTTAACATCAGCTCATCCGTTTCCGGTTGAGCGATTTTATTGATTTTACCGCCTAGTATTTTTTCATTCAGTTCTTTTACCATATTGGCGATTACAATTCCGTCTAAAGCCATGGTCTATGTCTCCTTTCTGCCTTTTCCCTTAAGAAAAATCCGGGGATTGTAGGAACAAATATATTTTCACCGATAACTATGAATGAGTATAGCAGAAAAAGAAAAAAATGAAAAGAAAAGGATTCCAAGCCTGGAAGCCCGGTTAAGGAAAATTAAGATTTTTAGAGAAGATTTTAAGAATTTCCCTAAAGTTCTTTAAACATTATAGGTTATCATAAAAAAAGATGATTGGTATGGGAGGATAATTATGGAGGTAAAGAAGGAGAATCGGGTGGCGTTTATTAGCGTGTGTCTGACCGTGGTTACGATTTTGCTATGTATTTCATTTGTGGGGTATGGATATCAGAAGGGAGTCTTTCGCTCAAGAGAGACTCTGGAGGCCTTTATATCCGGGACCGGAATCTGGGGTCCTCTGATTTTTATGTTGATTCAGGCTTTGCAAGTGGTGATTCCCATGCTGCCCGGATTTGTGACTTGTATTGCAGGGGCAGTGGTTTTCGGACCGCTTCCGGGCTTTTTTTACAGCTATGTAGGTGTGTGTATTGGATCAATTTTTGCTTTTTACGCGGCGCGGCGCTTCGGTACGGGACTCGTAAAAAAGCTGGTAAGCGAAAAAAATTATGATAAATACATCCGTTGGCTGGAAAAAGGAAATAAATTTGACTTCTTTTTTGCGGCAGCGATCTTTTTGCCCACAGCGCCGGATGACGTGCTGTGTTTCATCGCCGGGTTGACCAGAATGACCTGGAAAAGATTCACCGCCTTTATTCTGTTGGGAAAGCCGTTTGTGATTGCTCTTTACAGTCTGGCCACTGCAGGCATCATCCGTCTGCCCCAATTCCTATGATTGTGGAAATAACAATTGACGAGCCCCGGAAACTGCACTATAATAAATTTAATGTGGCTGTTTATGCCACAAAATTAAATAAAGTGAGCGATGATACATGATAAAAAGTATGACAGGCTTTGGAAGATGGGAAAGCCAGCAGGGAGAGCGTAAGTGCACCGTTGAGATGAAAGCGGTCAATCACCGATATTTTGACGTAAATATCCGCATGCCCAAAAAGCTTGGCTTTTTTGAGTCAGCGATTCGCAGTCATCTTAAGACGTATCTGCAACGAGGAAAGGTCGATGTTTTTATCACCTACGAAGACTACACGGATGCCAATGTCTCCATTAAGTATAATGAGAGCATCGCAGCCGAATATGTAGCCTACTATAAGCAGATGGCAAAGACATTTGGACTGGAAAATGATGTCACCGCGTCGATCATCGGAAAGAGCCCAGAGGTTTTTACGATGGAAGAGCAGACCGTGGATGAAAAGGAGATCTGGGCTGTTTTGGAGTTGGCTTTGGATGGCGCTTGTCGTCAGCTGGTGGAGACCAGACAGGCAGAGGGCGAAAATCTGAAGAAGGATCTCTATGAGAAGCTGGAAGGTATGCTTCAGGATGTGGCGTCTATTGAGAAGAGATATCCCCAGATTATGAAGGAGTATCGGCAAAAGCTTGAGGAGAAGGTGAAGGAGCTGCTGGAGGACAGTCAAGTGGAAGAAAGCAGAATCGCAGCCGAGGTGGTGATTTATGCGGACAAAATCTGTACGGATGAGGAGACCGTGCGTCTGAAAAGCCATATTGAGAGTATGAAAGCCGCCCTGGAGGAGGGAGACGGCATAGGAAGAAAACTGGATTTTATTGCTCAGGAAATGAATCGGGAGGCGAATACCATCCTTTCAAAAGCCAATGATCTGGAGACTTCCAATACTGCAATTAACTTAAAAACAGAGATTGAAAAGGTACGGGAACAGATTCAAAATATTGAATGACAGCGAGGAAGAAGGATGGCCAGATTAATCAATATTGGTTTTGGAAATGCGGTCAATGCAGATAAGGTGGTGGCAGTCGTCAGCCCGGAGGCAGCTCCCATCAAACGTCTGGTACAGCACGCAAAAGAAAGTGGGAACGTGATCGATGCCACTCAGGGACGAAAGACAAAGTCTGTAATTATTACCCAAGAAGATCATGTGCTTTTGTCAGCCCTGCAGACGGATACGATCATTCGGAGATTTACGGAGAAAACGGGAGAGGAGAGCAGGGGGGAAGAGGATGAGTAAAAGAGGAATTTTGACAATCTTATCTGGATTTTCCGGTTCCGGAAAAGGAACCGTGATTCAGCGGCTGATGGAACGGCACGATCAGTATGCACTGTCCATTTCCGCGACCACCAGGATGCCTAGAGAAGGAGAAAAAGACGGAGAAGCCTATTTTTTTCGTACGAAAGAAGAATTTGAGCGCATGATTCAAGAGGATGCGCTTCTGGAATATGCAAAGTACGTGGAGAATTATTATGGTACTCCGAAAGCCTATGTGGAAGAAAAACTGAACGAAGGAAAGGACGTGATTCTGGAGATCGAAATCCAGGGAGCGTTGCAGATTAAGAAAAAGTATCCGGATACGCTGATGCTTTTTCTTACACCTCCCAGTGCCGAGATCCTGAAAGAGCGCCTGACCGGGAGAGGTACAGAGACAGAGGATGTGATTTTGTCCAGGCTAGGCCGTGCTGTGGAGGAGTCTGAAGGGATTGAGCAGTACGATTATCTGGTCATAAACGATAATTTAGAGAAATGTGTGGAGACTATGCATCAGATCATCCAAAAGGAACACTTGCGCACATCCAGAAATAAAGTATTTATTCAAAATATCAGAGAAGATATGAAACGCTTTTCGAAAGGAGATTAAATATGTTACATCCATCTTACACAGATCTAATGGAAGTTGTAAACAGTGAGGTTGAGGAGGGAGAAACTCCAGTGGTTAACAGCCGTTACAGTATTGTGCTGGCAACGGCAAAAAGGGCAAGACACCTGATTGACGGAGCGGAACCTATGGTATACAGCGCAGGCAAAAAGCCACTTTCTATAGCAGTAGAGGAGTTAAATAAGGGAAAGCTTAAGATCCTGGCGGAGGAGGAAAAACCGGAAGAAGAAACTACACCGACGGAGGAATAGATAAGAACCATGGAGCGTGCAAGGGATTTAAAAAAGAGTTACTGCGTCGTATCCGTGATCTATATGATATTAGGCCTGGTTCTTTTAGTTTGGCCGGATCTTTCCCTAC
>CABSEG010000083.1 GCA_902476645.1 uncultured Lachnospiraceae bacterium
CACATCCGCAGAGTGGAACAAACATACCTCCAATACCAACCGGGGTGAGACTGCGGAAGACGGCATCTGGTTTGGCACCTCCGAGCCGGATGATTCCAAGGGCGCCCTGATCTATGATACTTACACCATCGAAGAGCAGCGCTGTGAAGCCAATGAAGGCCGAAACCTTCTTACCTTTGATGTGGAAGTGTACCGGGACTCTGTTACCATCGACCTGGGAACGCTGACCAATGACAAGGTGGAGATTGCCACCACTGCACTGGATAAAGAAAGCGGCTCCCATATGGCAAAACCGGATGATAAGGTAACGATTGTGGACACGGTTGAGTATGAAGGGCTGAAAAAAGGCGTGGAGTACCGGGTGGTCGGCACGCTCATGAACAAAGAAACCGGGGAACCCTTTGAGATCGACGGGAAACCGGTAACGGCAGAGACGACCTTTACGGCTAAAAAATCTACCGGCAGCGTGGAAGTAGAATTTACCTTTGACGCTACGGGCCTTGGCGGAACTACCGTGGTCTGCTTCGAGGAACTGTGGCAGGATGACCTGAAAATGGCTGTTCACGCCGATATCGAGGATCAGGACCAGTCCATCTTCTTCCCGGAGATCGGTACTCAGGTGAAAGATTCCGAAACCGGCCTTCAGATGGCTCACGCAGATGAAGAGGTAACACTCATTGATACCGTATCCTATTCCAACGTACCCGCCGGAGAAGAGCTTACCCTGCAGGGAATCCTGATGGATAAGGAAACCGGGGAAGCATTGGAGATTGACGGGGAAACCGTGACTTCTGAGCTGACCTTTACACCGGAAAGCACGGAAGGGACCGTGGATGTGGAGTTCACTTTCAACGCCACGGAAGCGGCAGGCAAGACACTGGTTGTTTTTGAGTCCCTGTATTATGGGGAGGAAGAAATCGCTTCCCACCAGGATCTCGATTCACCGGAGCAGACCCTGGTTCTGCCTTCTGTCAGCACCACTGCAGCAAATCCGGAGCTTGGAAACCAGACCGGGCTTGCAAAGGAGGAAGCATCCATTACGGATGTGGCGGAATATACGAACCTTATTGCCGGGGAAACCTTCACGATCCGCGGCACGCTGATGGATCAGGAAACCGGCGAAGAGCTGCTGATCGATGAGAAGCCCGTGACGGCTGAAGCTGAATTTACCCCGGAGGAGACTTCCGGAACCACCGAGCTGACCTTTACCTTTAATGCAGAGGCACTGGCCGGAAAAACACTGGTCGTCTTCGAGGAGATCCTTTATAAAGATCAGGTGGTTGCATCTCACAGGGACATTTCTTCCGATCCGCAAAGTATCTACTTCCCGCAGATCGGCACCTCTGCCACAGACGGGGAGGACGGGGATCAGGAGATCCTGGCCGACAGCGAGGTAACCATCAAGGATACGGTTTCCTATGAAAACCTGATTCCCGGGGCATCCTATCTCTTAAAGGGCGTGCTGATGGATCAGGAAACCGGGGAAGAATTGCTTCTTGACGGCAATCCGGTCACGGCTGAAACCGCATTTACACCGGCGCAGCGGCTCCGTAGAGGTTGTATTTACCTTAGACGGCAGCTCCCTTGCAGGAAAATCCCTGGTTGTCTTTGAAACCCTCTACTATGTAGATGCAGACGGGACACAGCGGGAGATCTGCTCTCACAAGGATATTGACGATGCGGGACAGACCGTACATCTCTCCGAAAATCCTCCGGAAGTACCGGAAGAACCGACGGAAACACCTTCCGTTTCTAATCCGGTCAAGACTGGGGATGATGCACCCATCCTTCTTTACCTCGGCATCGGGGCAGGCGCTCTTGTCCTTGCCGGAGCACTGACCGTCCTGTATCTGCACAGACGGAAACAGAAGGATAACCAATAACCCACACATTGACTCTAACAGGCGGTTCCTATTACTGGGCCGCCTGTTTCTATGGAAGGTGACAGATATGGAACGAACCCACTGTACGGCGGATGCCAAGCATATCCGCCATTTCCTGGACTGTTGCGAAGGGAACTGGCACCAGTGCGTATATGTGCGCTGCGTTTCCTGCAAAACTCCGGGATACTGCAGGCAGCCGGACTTTTTGTATCATCCGGATCCGGAGGGGAAGCCCTGTGTCCTCCTCATGAGGGATGCCAGGCTTCTTTTCGCCCGGTTTCCGGAGCCCACCGAGTGCGCCGGCGCATTGACCATGGAGCAGTTTCACTCCCTGTACCGGCCCTATCTGGAGAAAGAGGGTCTGCTTGAGGCCCCCTGTCTTCCGGAAGCGATGCTGCGTCTCCAGGAGGCAGCCTGCTATGACTGGTAAAGTTGCGTTTTGCGGAGCTTCTACGTATGGGATAAGTAAGAAAACGAAAGGAGGAGCATCACATGAGTTATCTGATTCTGATTATCTGCTGGATCGACAGGGCATTTACCACCCTGATCTTTCTCCCCATGCTGTATATCCTGTACCGGAAGTTCCGCCCCACCAAGCCCTGGACGCCCCGCACCATGCGGCTGTACCTGGTCTGCAAGGTTCTGGTGATCCTGTTTCTGGTGCGTATCTTCTGCGCCGGATTCATCTTCACACCAGTCAACTATGAGCGCTTCACGGACAGCGGCCTGTTTCCGCTGATCAAGGCCATCTTTTACTCTGACTGGCCGTAAAAATGGTGAAAAGTGCCATTTGGTCCGGATCTGGGACCAGTTTCGGCGCTCATCCTATGGGCATCTGTCACCTTTATCCTTACACTATAAGTAAGCAATACGTAGAGAATGATAAACGTATGCCGTACTTATGCCATACGTATGAAATTGAGGTGAACAGACTATGAAACAGAAGAAATCCATCCGCTGCCCATACTGCGGCGGCACGGCCATCCTTCGGGACGCTTCCTTCGTCTATGGGGAGAAGTCCTATGGCGGCAAGGTTTATGTATGCAGCAACTATCCCAGGTGCGACGCCTATGTAGGAGTCCATCCCGGAACCCGGATCCCCAAAGGCACGCTGGCAGACCAGGAACTTCGGAAGAAACGGATGCTGGCACACCAGATCTTTGACCAGATCTGGCTGAGGGGAATCTTAAGCCGTCCCGACGCCTATCACTGGCTGGCAGACAAGTTCTGCCTCTCCGATGAGCAGGCACACATCGGGATGTTCGGGAACTATATGTGTGACCAGGTGATCCGGGAGTCCAAAAAACTTCTGGCAAACCAGCGCCCCCGCCTTCAGGCGGCAGGCTGAAGGGAGGGAAATGCGATGGTAAAGCCCATGACACCCGCCCAGAAGCAGCTGGCGGAAGATCATATGGATCTGGTTCCAAAGATCATCCGCTCACTGACAAACGGAAGCCCTTTACCCAGCGAGCAGCGGCAGGAACTTTGCCAGATTGGATACCTGGCCCTGTGCCGGGCAGCCGTCTCCTGCGGGGAAGGGCTCCCCTTCACTCCATACGCTGCAGCTGCTATCCGCAATGCCATTTATGACTCCTGGCGTCACGAAATCCGGGGAAAAGATCTTTTCTGCCCACTGCAGGAAGATCTGCTGGATGCTATGCCGGCCCTGCAGATTGCCCAGGAGCAGGAAGCAATGCCGGATGCAGCGCCCCTGGCACTGAAAGATACGGCGGCAGGTGCTTATCTGGAGACGCTCAAAGCCTCCCAGTGCAGCACCATCCAAAAAGGCATCGAAGCCCTCTGCTTCCAGCTTGAGGGCTACTCGGCCAAGGAGCTGTCCGCTCACTACCAGGTGCCTTCCAACCATATCCGGGCCTGGCAGAGCAAAGCCCGCAGATTTTTACAGCAGGATGCAGCGCTGTGCGCTCTGTTATCCTGAACAATAAAGGAGGAACTTTTATGCTTACGCTCTATACCGCTGTCGGCAGTCTTCAGTTTGTAAATGTGAACGGGAAACCGGTCCCCCATGTGATCAACAACCAGAAGGAATACGGGATGTCCAAAGAGGAGCTTCTGGTGTGGAGCTGCCTGGCCTTCCAGATCCTGACCTATCCGGAACTGGAGCGTCTGTTTGAAAAAAACTGTGCAGACTCCGGCCAGTCCATCTCCCTGCCGCTGTCCCATTACCTGAACCGTCTGCTCCTGCGGGGGCTTCTGGTAAAAGGGATGGGGGTAAGCGCCGTGGATGCCCTGTACCGGCTTTTGGGGACGCTGACCATCACGCCCGTTGAGGACCGTTTTCTTCCCCGGCTTGCCAGCGTATTCCTGCTCTACACCAAAAGGCAGGTACGTCTGAAAGATATCCCCCGGCTCCTGCGTAAGACAAAATGTACGCCCACGGAGCGGGAAGTCCTGGCTCTTGCCGGGAAAGCGTCTCTGTCCACGGCAGAGCTGCTGCTCAGTATGGAGCGGGGCGTCCTGATCCGGAAGGAAGAGGATATCCTGGAGAAGCTCTACACCTCGCCGGAAGACACCTGCAGCACCCTTACGGATACCGTGCAGATCACCCACGCCCAGTATCCCATCCTGCAAGCGGTCAGCAACCTGTACCTGAACCAGAAGATCCTGTTCCAGAAGATTTGATCCGAAAGGAGAACCCTATGCCGAAACCATTATTCACCCGGCTGGCTGCCATCTGTGCAGTCGGCCTTTTCTGTGTCCTGTTTGGAGGCGTTTATGCCCTGTCCCAGAAGGATACCATCCTGCTGGTCATGAGCCTGCTTCTTGGAGTGTGCTGCATCATCCGCTTCCTTCTTTTATATCATACCATCAAGACGGAGAATTACCTGATCCTGGAAGGCACCTGTGTTAAGCGGGAGAAATCGCCCCTCACTCGAAACCAGCAGGTGCTGTTCCGTACTACGGACGGAAAAGAATACCGCTTCAGCCTGGAAAAAAATACCCGGCTTCTGGCTGGTCACAGCTATCGGCTTTATTTTAAAAGAGAATTCGCGCTGGAAGAAAATCCAGGAAGAGCACTTCACGATCCGGCGCTGATCGGTTACGAGGAACTGATGGAAGTAGCTGCAGAAGAATAAAGAATGTCCTGTACGACTGGGATCAATCCGGTGTACAGGACACTTTTAGCGTAATAAGCTATCTGTTTTTATAGGTGAAGATAATCCCGATGATAGAAGCAATAAGGGCGAATGGCGCCAGTCTTACGAACAAAAATTCAACGCCATGCAGGATGGTCCCTGCAACTGCCAGCTCCGGATCATTGTAATCCCAATTCAAATATTCGCTCTGCATAGCTGCAAAAGCAACAAATACAACTATGATAACCGCACACAACGCAAAAAGCAGATAGCGGATCGTCCGAATCCTCCTCTCACTTCTTTTGGCAAATTGAAGATTGATTCTTTCCAGTTTCTCAGAAATACTTTTGAGATCCAACTCATTCACACAAGGCTCCTGTACGGTTTCGCCTAAGAGTATACTTACTGAAGTATCCAGTTCGTCTGCTAACGAAATGAGCAGATTGGAGTCAGGAACCGATAGACCTTTTTCCCATTTCGATACCGTCTGCCTTACTACATTCAGCTTTATGGCAAGTTCTTCTTGCGATAATCCTTTTGCTTTTCGTAGATTTTTAATATTTTCATTCAGCATAACCTGTGCCTCCTTTGTTTTGATACAACTATTAAATATCAAAAGCACCGTTGCCACAAGCAACACAAATTAACATTTCCATTATTACTACGAATGTTAATCTGTTGACACCTTAAATATACCAAATAAGTATTCTTCCTGCTACACTTTAAGATAAAGGAATCGCAGACAACGAATAAGTTTCTTGCTTTTGTGATAAAATTATGATAAAATAACGCCATAAAGGAGGCGATACTATGCTGAATATTCGGCCTGTTTCAGATCTGCGTAACCGCTTTTCTGAAGTTGAAGAGGATGTCCTGTCCAAAGGCGAACCGGTTTTTCTTACCAAAAACGGCTATGGTTCTATGGTTCTGCTCAGCCTGGAGCAATACGAAGAACTGACGAATGATGTGGAGCTGGCGCTGGATGAAGCGGACCGTGCCGCTGACCTTTCTGATACACGCTATTCTGCCGACGAGGTTTTTGGTCGGGTGAGGAGGCGCATCCGTGAACGAAAAGCATTATGACCTGCGGTTTCTCCCTCTATTTGAAGATGACCTCAATGAAATCGTAGACTATATTACCTATCGGCTGAGAAATCCCGCTGCGGCAGAACGACTGGTGGACGATGTGGAAGCAGCCATTTTAGAAAGGCTTCCCTGTGCGGAATCCTTCGAGCCTTTTCACTCGGCACGAGAACGTCAATATCCATATTATCGCATCCAGGTGCGGAACTTCACCGTTTTCTATGTGGTGATTGGAAACATTATGGAAGTTCGACGGATTTTGTATAACCGCCGGAATTGGAAAGAACAGCTTTAAAATCAGTGCCCCGATCTTCTCATTCCATGAGACAGACCGGGGCACTTGGTTATACAGTCGCGCTTTTCAGGGGCTCACTCCCCTGGGACATCTACAAATTTGTATCCAACTCCCCACACCGTCTGGATATATTTTTTCTTTGTAACCTTCCGCAGCTTCTGGCGGATATTCCTGATGATACAGAACACAGAGCTACTTACATCCACCGGCTCCTCCTTCCAGACCGCCTGGTAGATCTGCTCTTTCGTGAAGACTCTCCCTGGCTGACTGGCAAGATAAACAAACGTCTGAAATTCATACGTTTCCGTAAGAGGAATTGCCTTCCCCTGATAAGAAATCTGATGCTGAACAGGATCAATGCAGAGACCGGAATAGTTAAGCACTTCGTTCAGCTTTTGCATAAGGTGTTCAGCTTCAAATTTTGCCAGAAGCCGTTCTGTTACTTTTTCAGGATTCTCCGTAATCCGGAGTATTATTTCAATTTGTTTCATTGCTCACCTTTTTTCAATTATTTATAAGGATCATCGAAAGGCAATTTTAGAGTTAAGTATGACAATATAGCTTGTACCGAAAATTTTCTATAAAAGCTTTCGCTCTAAACGAGTCCCCAGTCTGCTTAATACTTCATTTGTAATCGTTCCTGTTTGTTCCGCAAGATCATACACTTTTATTTCATTATCTCCTGACCTTCCAATGATAACAGCTATATCTCCCTGTTTTACATCTGATATATTAGTTATATCAACGAGCGTTTGATCCATACAGATATTACCGATGATTGGCGCAAATTTACCATTGATTAACACCTTACCCACTCCACAAGAAAGACTTCTAGGAATACCGTCTGCATATCCGATAGAAAGTACAGCAATTCTTTTATTCTCATTTGCAATAAAACGCAATCCGTATCCAGCACCTTCCCCTTTAAACAGTTCTTTTACTATGCTTATCCTTGCTTTTATAGACAACACTGGATAAAGATGTATTGGACAACGCACTTCATCCTGCCTATTACTGAGTACTCCATAAAGTGCTATTCCAATTCTTGCGTAATCACCAGATAATTCAGGATAATTTAGAAGCCCGTAACTAGCCAATAAATGAGTCTTATGGTACTCAAGCCCTCGTTCATCCAGCACTTTAAGCACTTGAGAAAAAGAGGCAGCTTGTTTTTGCGTAAAATTCTTGTCGGCAGTAGATGATCCATCAGAAACACATAAATGTGTATAGATCCCCTCAATCACAAGGTTTTTCAAATTAAATATATTACAGATTTTATCTATCTGTTCTGGACGTTCCCCTAAACGGTGCATACCCGTATCTATTTTCAGATGCACACTTATTTTCTCTCCGTACGAATTGAGTTGCATAGCATAAGAGTAATCTATGACGGTTTGAATTAAACGATATTTTATGAGTAATGAAAAATGTCTCGGATGCGTATAACCTAAAATAAGAATTTCACCGGTTATGCCATTTTTACGAAGCTCAATACCCTCCATGATTGAAGCTACACAGAAGGATTTTATTCCTCTGTCTGCCAATGCTTTTGAAATTATCACAGCACCATGCCCATAGGCATTCGCTTTGACTGCCGGCATTAATTTACATCCGGCAGGAAGAAGTCGACTCAACTCATCTATATTTTTATAAAGATTTGTTTTACTAAGTTCAATCCATGCACGTTCAGTATAACATTTTTCCTTATACTGCTTACGGAGTAACCTTTCCAGTATCAGCGACGCGATAATTGAAAAGAAACAAACAGCTATGTAATGGATAAGACTATTTTCAACAAAAAGCTTTTGGAGATGCGTTATTTTTGCAATTCCACGAACCACAATAATCATAATGGGATGGAGCAAGTATATCCATGTGGAAATCTTCCGCAACTGTATAGATGGAGTCTTGTCCCATATAAGTATCAATCGGAATAGAAAATACATACAAGGAACAAGAAGAAGATACATACTATCATGGCGTTGCACTCCCAGATGATGAAGTGCAATCCCCTCTAAGGTCATAAGCAGCACTGAGCCAAAAAATCCGATAAGAAGAAGTATTGTTTTTGATTTTCGCCCACGATTATTCAGCCAGGCACCCATCACAAGAAAAATAGGTGCATAAAACACACCATTTCTTGTATAAGAGGTGAAGTAAAATATCAGATCGTAAATTCTACTGATCGATGTACTGCCAATAAATCCGTAATAACTGTCTCCAAATAAGCCTATCAAATATAGCATCAAACAAATACCTGCCAGAATCTTAAAGGGGCACCTATAACCTATTGAATAGACTATAAGTACAGCAAGTATCGAAGCAGGAAGATACCATAAATGATAAAATGTGCCGTCGAAGAACAAAATTCGCAAGAAGTCTCTAATACTCGTCACCTCAAACTGTCCGGCATAAAAATTGATCGGCAGGTATATAATGATCGCAATACCGTATAGTAGAACTGTCTTTTTCAAGAAATGCTGAAGGGGGCGCCTATCCATAGACTTTTCAAAAAGATATTGCGGTAGAAGAAAATAGCCGGTTACCATTAGGAAAAACGGAACGGCAATCCTTGCCAAAACTCGTGTAAGAATAAAGTCCGCATCTACGCTAAATGACGATAACGGAGAGGTATGTATAGCCACAACCACTAAGGCTGCTATAAATTTGAAAAAGTCAATCCCTCCGAGGTTTCTTTGCTTCATACCTGCCTCCACTCTGTAATGATATAACCGTCAACATTGTTTCCAGAAATGGAATATGAAATATCCTCCGCAATCTGGAATTGAGTATCATTTCCATTTGCAGCAATATAAGATATTGCTATATCGCTGTTTTCTGTTCGCCAAAAATACGGAGCATCCCCATATCGAAACTGTTTGAGAAAATTGATATATTCCTCAAGGCAAAAATCTTTTTCCATCATAATTGCAGCATGAGGGTATCCAACATAGCGAAAGTGCCACGGTTCATGTGCAATCCCAGTTATATTTTCTTTTCCTTTCGGATAGCGTTCGATAAAGCCATAACGAATAGAATGCTGACGAAAAATCTTACACATTCCCGTATAGGGAAAGTCGGGGCGAATAAAATCAATGTCTTCTTTTCTTATACCGAGATCAACCGCAAGGCCAGTTTGGTGTTCACTATGGCCTGGCAAGGCAACAAATTGCTGTGTAAAAGCATCTCCATTATCTGTCAAGGATTGCGTGTAAATTTCTTTCTGCTCTTGTAAAGAACGCCAGCCGCTAACAGCACAAATCTGTTGCCAACCGTTTATTTCTTCCATCATATGTGACAAAAATTCAACGCTGTGCTGCTCCAATAAGACATTCTTATCATAGGTATTGACCGGCTTTAAATCTGTTCTTGTCAGGCCCTCATGGTATGGATATTTTTCATTTACTAAAATAAGATAACCTTTGTATATATTTTCGTACGGCAAGTTAATTGTTTTCATCATATCACCGCCTGTTCGATGATCGCAGAAATAATCTGCTCGAAAGAGTAGCCCGCAGCTTTCATCATATTGGGATAACGACTATGAGTCGTAAATCCTGGAATGGTATTTACTTCATTAAATATAATCTGGCCGGAGTCAGATAAAAACATATCCACGCGGGCAAATCCGCAGCAACCAAGCGTCCGGTAGATCATCTTAGCTGTTTGTTTGATTTGCTCCGCTATATCATTTCCAATTCTTGCCGGAACATGAATGGAAGATGTTTTCAACGTATACTTCTCCGTAAAGTCAAAAAAGCCATCCGCTAATTCTATTTCATCCACCTCGCCTACGGTCAATATATCATTGCCTAAAACAGCGCAGCCAACCTCAAAGCCGGAAATACATTCTTCTATGATTACGCGATTATCGTATTCAAAAGCCAGTTCCAACGCAGCAAAGAGCTCTTCTCGTTCAGAAACTTTTGTAATCCCATAGGATGATCCCGCCTTTATTGGCTTTACAAAAACAGGATAACCAAGCTTATCCGTCTTGTGCAAAATGATCTCTTCGGCCACTGTTTTATCAATGGTGAAAGAAGCCGGTACCAAAATCCCCTCAGACTGGACAAGTTTATGTGCCCGGTCTTTATCCATGCAAAGAGCCGAAGAAAGGATCCCACATCCAACAAGGGGGATACCTGCCAATTCAAACACTCCTTGAACCGTGCCGTCTTCTCCATTACAGCCATGCAGCACCGGAAAGGCAGCATCAATAACAACTTCTTTTACACTGCCATTTTTCATTACGAGAAGATTGTGTGCAGAACGGTTTTGTGATACAGCAACCGGTGTACAATCAGTAGCATTACACCATGTATCAGCGGAAATTTTTTCTATATCCCCATTATATAGAAACCAGTCCCCAGCCTTAGATATACCGATCAACACGGGTGTGTATTTAGTAGTGTTCATGTGGCTGATAACCGCATAAGCAGATTGAAGCGAAACGCTATATTCCGGCGAACATCCACCAAATATCACAGCAATTTTCTTCCGTAACTCCGGACAGCTCCGCATGAGTTTTTCATCTTTCTTTTCTTCCAGTTGTGTTGCTGATTGATCGCTATTAGCCATTTCTTCTATGATGTTTTTCTGTGTTTTTTCAAAAGTATTCATGTTTCTATCCTCCATTATAATAACTCTATAAATTTTTTTCTCCAATTTGGTTATAAACATTGATTGCATCCAAAATATGGAACTGCTCCGTTTGATGTGTTCCATTCGCTTTAGCAGTTACAAGGATATATTCTTTTCCATGAATCTGCGCCAAGCTTGCAAGACACAGACCTGCTTCTTCTGTATATCCTGTCTTTCCACCTATGATCTCTCCCCCCACTACCTCCGTGCTATCCATATACTTAAACATCGTACTATAGAAAGTAAATCCATCAGGATGCTGTTCCGATGAATGAGTGCTGTATCTGCTACTTGTAAAAGCAGCCCGAAAATCTTCATTCTTCACGGCATATTGCAAAAGAATCCCCAGGTCTTCTACCGTTGAATAGTGTTCCGGATTGTGTAATCCCGTTGAATTTGTAAAATGTGTGTTTTTCATTCCTAATTCTTTAGCTTTCTCATTCATTAATGATACAAACTGTTGCTCTGATCCTGAAATTCGTTCAGCAAAAGCAATGCAGCATTCAGCCCCAGAGGGGAGCATAATCCCATAAAGCAAATCTTTCAAAACAACATTTTCCTCTGGCTGAAATCCGGCCATAGATGCATTTTCAGCATATAAGGGTGGAAAAATATCATAAGGTAATGTAATGTTTTGTTCCAGATCCGGTGTGTTTTCAATCGCTAAAATTGCAGTCATAATCTTGGTTAGTGACGCAGGATAAATTTTATCGCCGCTGTTGTATTCGCTTATCACCTCTCCAGAACTTGCATCAATCAAAATTGCATAGGGACTATATAAGTTTTCCAAGTCAATGAAATCAGACTGTGATGTTGAATTGGAGCCTGATAGATTTTGTCCGTTTGTTTGGCCTGCCATTGAATTTCCATAAAATTGAGGAACAATAGCTATATTACCAATAAGCAAGACCGCTGCAATAAACACCATAACAATTAAGCAGCACACACCAATCCGGTAGTTTTTCCTGTGGTGTCTTTTTCTCATTCGAGGTAAACGGTAGATAGTGCGTACCTTGCAGTTTTCTACCGTTTATGCGACAATGC
>CABSEG010000084.1 GCA_902476645.1 uncultured Lachnospiraceae bacterium
TGGGTGGCATGGCCCCAAACAGGGTACGCCCCGTAAAAATCAAGTCCTTTCTCTGCAAGTATTTCTGCTTATCTACCAGAAAGTATTCCTGCTCCGGTCCCACCGAGGGCGTCACTTTTTTAGAAGTAGTGTTTCCAAACAGACGCAGCAATCTAAGCGCCTGTTCGTTGATGGCCTCCATGGATCTTAACAGAGGAGTTTTCTGATCCAGAGCCTCCCCGGTGTAAGAGCAAAAGGCTGTCGGAATACAAAGGATAGCTCCCGCCGCATCCTCTCTCACATAGGCCGGTGAGGTGCAGTCCCATGCCGTATAGCCCCTGGCCTCAAAGGTGGCCCGCAGACCTCCGGACGGGAAGGAGGATGCGTCCGGTTCTCCTTTGATCAACTCCTTTCCGGAAAACTCCATCAGTACGGTTCCATCCTCTCTGGGGGCTGTGATAAAGGAATCATGCTTTTCTGCCGTCATTCCCGTCAACGGCTGAAAAATATGGGTATAATGCGTGGCACCCTTCTCCACAGCCCAATTTTTCATGGCCTCTGCCACCACCTCCGCCACCATTGGGTCAAGCTCCTGTCCATCCTCCTGTGTTTTTTTCAGTGCTTTATAAACCTTTTTAGGCAGACGCTCCTGCATTACCCGGTCGTTAAAGACATTCTCCCCGAACATTTCCGCAACATTCATTTTCTCACTCATCATAAACTCCTCATCCTTTCTTTAACCGCAGAAATGCGAAATCCCTGTCTCAAGTCAAAAAAAGGCGCTCCACCCTCAGGTGGAACGCCTTCGTTCACTTCACATTTCTTTCTGGTTTTGATCTGTTACTAAAATACCCTACTTTCCGAAAAAATGCAAGCACAATTTTTCATTTCTTAAAATTTAAAATTTCGATACCGAATCTGTCTCAGGCTTTTCCAATGGAACCAAAGATCTCCATCTTCTCCTTTACGGTCTCTTTGATGGCTTCTGTTCCGGGAGCCAAAAGCTTACGCGGATCAAATCCCTTGCCTTGCAGATCCTTTCCTTCCTCGATATACTTTCTTGTGGCAGCCGCAAAAGCAAGCTGGCATTCCGTATTTACGTTGATCTTGGCAACACCCAGGCTGATGGCCTTCTGAATCATATCTGTGGGGATACCGGTTCCTCCGTGCAGTACTAACGGCATGGGATCGGTGAGCTTTTTCACAGCATCCAGGGTCTCAAAGCTCAATCCAGCCCAGTTTGCCGGATATTTTCCGTGAATGTTTCCGATACCGGCTGCCAGCATGGTAACTCCCAAATCTGCAATTCTCTTGCACTCTTCCGGATCTGCGCACTCACCCATGCCCACAACTCCATCTTCTTCTCCTCCGATAGAGCCTACTTCTGCCTCCAGAGACATCCCTTTCTCTTCGCAAATCTCCACCAGTTTCTTGGTATTGGCAACATTTTCTTCAATCGGGCTGTGAGATCCATCATACATGATGGATGAGAAACCTGCCTCAATACACTTCATACATCCTTCATAGCTGCCGTGGTCTAAGTGGAGGGCAACGGGAACCGTAATCTTTAACTCCTCCAGCATTCCGTTTACCATTCCGACTACAGTCTTATATCCTGCCATATATTTTCCTGCTCCCTCAGATACGCCGAGGATCACAGGAGAATTGCACTCCTGGGCTGTCAGAAGGATGCTCTTGGTCCACTCCAGATTGTTGATATTAAACTGGCCCACTGCATAGTGTCCCGCTTTTGCTTTCTGTAACATTTCTTTTGCTGATACTAACATGTTGATTTCCTCCGTTAAATATGGTTTGTTTCTTGATAGTTTTCATTATAACGCAAACCTGTTAAAAAATAAACTCTTTTTTGGATTATTTCTCTATCATTTCATCCGGAAAGGATTTTGTCATGATGGAAATTGCCTGTTTATGATTCCTGATTTCCACGTTTTTGTGATCCCCTCCGTATTCCCCGTCCAAAGTCCAGGGAATCTCCTGTTCTGACTCAAACTCCACCTGCGCTGCCTTGAAAGAGTAAATATGTTTATTGTCCACCTCCCGCAGAAGTAAGGCGCCTAAAATTTCCTGAAGCTCAATAGGATTTTTCGGCGTCCGAATCAAGGTCACCTCAAACACTCCGTCGTTTAATTTTACATGTTTCCCGGTAATGTTACGAAAGCCCCCCACAGACTCGGAATTGGTCACCATACCATAGATAAAATCTCCTTCCATTTCCTCCGCAGCCGTGCGAACCGTCAGATGATAGGATTTGATATTAAAGATCCGTTTAGCGCCTTCTAACACATAGGCCAGATGTCCCAGCACGTTTTTCATCTCCTGCTTTGTCTGGTAAGATACATCCGTGAAGATACCAAAGGCCGCAATATAGACAAAATAGTCCTGATTAAAAGAACCGATATCGCAGGGATAAGGGTGACGCAGCACAATACTTCTGGCTGCGTTTTCCATATTTCTGGGCAACTTTAAGCTGTTAGCGAAATCATTGGTGCTGCCTGCCGGGATATACCCCACAGGTTTTCGATCCTCCCGGTTCATCATGCCAGTGATGACTTCATCCAGTGTACCATCTCCTCCGCTACAGACAATCAAGTCAAATTCTCCTGCCCTCTCATACGTTACCTCACAGGCGTCCCGCTCTCTCTGGGTCGTATGAATGGTTACTTCCATGTTATTTTTAATAAAGATATCCACGATAGTCAAAACATGGTTTTTAATCAGTCCCTTCCCCGATCTGGGGTTGATGATAAATAAGACTTTTTCCTTCATAGATCCCCTTCCTCGTCTGCATAAAATCTGAGCTTATTGTACTACTACTCCGCCTGGGACACAAGTAAAAATTAAGGGCAGTGTCCCCGGTTGCAGACACTGCCTCCTTATATCTCTTTACAAATGGTCAAAAATCATGTATAAAAATGAAAGTATCTTATTTCTATTTTTATCAAAAAGACCTTGCAAAGGAGAATTTCTATGGCTTACAAAACCGCCCTGGTCACCGGGGCTTCCAGAGGAATCGGCCGGGCCATTGCCATTGCCCTGGCTGCCGACGGCTATCACCTGGTACTTAACTGCAAACAAAACACGGCTTCTCTGGAGGCTTTGAAAACCTCCATTGAACTTTGCTATCCTGTCACCTGTATGACCTTCGTGGGTGATCTGGGAGACTATCATCAAGTCACCCGGCTCTTTGCACAGCTACGTCAGCGTTTTTCTTCCCTGGACGTACTGGTAAACAATGCCGGGATCTCCCATGTGGGGCTTTTAACGGATTTGACTCCTGAGGAGTGGGACCGCCTTGTGCAGACCAACCTCTCCAGTGTTTTTTACACCTGCAAGTGCGCAGTTCCCATAATGCTGGAAAAAAAGAGCGGGAAAATCATCAATATCTCCTCCGTCTGGGGTGTCGCAGGCGCCTCCTGCGAGGCTGCCTACTCCGCCACAAAGGGCGGCGTAAACGCGCTGACCAAAGCCTTGGCCAAGGAATTGGCCCCCAGCAACATTCAGGTCAACGCCATTGCCTGCGGCGCTATCGACACGGATATGAACCGCTTCCTCTCCCCTGAGGAAAAGCAAATGCTGCTGGAAGAAATCCCCGCAGGAAGGATGGGGCTTCCGGAAGAAGTGGGAAAGCTGGTATTGGATCTTTGTACTGAGAACCAGTATCTGACCGGCCAGGTCATACACCTGGATGGCGGATGGATCTAGCCATCCCTGCTATGCGCTTACGATCCGGTAGTAGATCTTAGCTGTCAGGCTGTAGATCAAGATGTAGAAAACCGCAAAGGCCGCCACCGTCACCAGCGTAGTCTGGATGAAAATCAAAGTGTTACTTAGATTCATCATTAACAAAATTTTCTTCACTACCGGATAGGCAAAGGCTGTATGGACGCATGCTACAAAAAGCGGTAAAAAAAACACGGTCAGTACCTGGCTGTGAATGGTTGTTTTTACTTCTCTGCGGCTCATGCCCACCTTCTGCATAATATGAAACCGTTCTTTATCCTCGTAACCCTCTGTAATCTGTTTATAATATATAATCAGAACCGTAGCGATCACAAAGAGCAGCCCCAGGAAAATGCCTAAAAACAACAGACTGCCGTACAGACTGAAAAAGCTGTCTCTGGACTCTTCGGCTCCCTCCACGTAAAAGGGCAGGTTCTCACTCTCAATCCTCTCATTGATGCGGGATATCACGGCCTTCTCGATCTTAGGCTCCACATCCAGGTCAAATCCGAGATAATAGCCAACCTCCGGCGTCTCCTGCGCCGCTCCGAATCCATCCTTTAACATTTCCGACACGGTATCCAGACTTGGAACGATCAGGTAAAAAGTATCCGTCAAGGCATCCACCTGGGAGTTGGTAGTAAACAAATCATCCAGGATTTTTTTCACCTTATATTCCTTTTCTCCCATGCGGATCACATCGGTATTCAGATGGCCGTTGGCCTCGTAGACCAATACCTCATCTGGCGCCAGGGGCTCTGTTTCTCCTCCCATAGTACCATAATCCTCCAGTGGAATGCAGGTAAAGCGCACCAGGTTTCCTCCCATGGAAAGCTCTTTCTCTCCCTGCCACAGGAATTGATCGTCTTCTCTGCCTACGAACAGATCCACGCTGCGATAGCTGACCCTGCTCTCCTGCTGCAAGGACTGTTCCTGTACAGCCTGGTCCACCGCTTCGTTGATGGCTTTTATCTGCTGGGAAGTGACGGCATCCGCCTGCATCTGCACATTTCTTGGGAAACGGTTTCTTAACAGGTCTTCCATTCCGGTATACAAAGAGCAGGTGGTTGAGAGCATGATCAACACTCCGGTGGACAGAATACAGATATTCGCCAGTCCCGCCGCATTTTGTTTCATTCTGTAAATCATACCGGAAACACTGGTAAAATGTCTGGTTTTATAATAAAACTTCTTTTTTTTCTTCATTAGTTTTAAAACCGCAATGCTTCCGGCTGTAAACAGGCAATAGGTCCCAATCATCACAAGGATGATGGCTACGAAAAACAAAAACATGGCTTCCAGGGGAGATTTTGTGGTTAGAGAGATATAGTATCCTCCTCCCAAGCAGAAAAAGCCGCTCAGCGCCAGCAGCCATTTAGCCTTTGGCTCCCGCTCGCCCATGTTGCCTCCCCGCAGCAATTCAATGGGATTGGAAAGGTGAATCTGGCGAAAGCTGTTTAACAGAATTAACAGAAAGATTCCGGCAAATAGCGCCAGCGTCCTGCCCACGGCCGCCATGGAAATTTCAATTCCCATTTGAATCTCAAAATGCAGCAGGTTGCACAGCAAAAGCTCCACCAGCTTGGAAAAAAAGATGCCCAATCCAATTCCCAGGACTATGCTCAGGACGGCCGTATAGACCGTCTCAATCAGGATGATTTTAGAGATATGGCGTTTCTCCATTCCCAGGATGTTAAACAGTCCAAATTCCTTTTTTCTCTGTTTCATCAGAAAGCTGTTCGTATAGAATAAAAAAATCAGCGCGAAGATACATACTACCCAGCTTCCGAAATCCAGGCAGTAAGTCACATGGGCCCCGCCGTAGGTTTCCGCTAAGCTCTGATTCTGCGCCAAGGCATTGATGATATAATACATCATTACCGTGACCACACAGGTGAGCAGATAGGGAATATAGAGTCTTGCGTTTTTTTTCATGTTTGTGGCTGCCAGCTTTGGATAAAAGAATCTACTCATCAGAATCCCCTCCCGTCGCAATCATAGTCAGCGTATCGGAGATCTTCTGGTACAGCTGTTCTTTGGTCATATTGGCACGGTAAATCTGATGAAAGACTTCCCCATCTTTGATAAATAGCACTCTCTTGGCATGGCTGGCCGCCTTGACACTGTGGGTTACCATCAGTATGGTCTGCCCTGCTTCATTGATCTGTTCAAAAATCCGAAGCAGTCCATCGGCAGCCTTGGAGTCCAGCGCTCCCGTGGGCTCATCCGCCAGCACCAGCTGGGGATTCGTAATTAAAGCCCTGGCCACGGCTGCCCTCTGCTTCTGCCCTCCGGATACCTCGTAAGGATACTTTTCCAAAAGTTCAGAAATATGCAGCTTTGCCGCAATGGGAGACAGCCTGCGGCTCATTTCCTGGTAGGATTTACCTGAGAGCACCAGAGGTAAAAAAATATTATCCTTTAAGGAAAAGGTATCTAACAGATTAAAATCCTGGAACACGAATCCCAGATTGTCCCTGCGAAAGGCTGAGATTTCTTTTTCCCTGATTTCGGAAAGATCCTTGCCATTTAAGCGCACTTCCCCTGAAGTAGGCTTATCCAGTGCAGCCAAAATATTTAAAAGGGTAGTTTTTCCGGAACCGGACTCTCCCATAATGGCTACGTATTCCCCCTCCTCCACGGAAAAGGTCACGTCTGAGAGGGCCTGGACCCGGTTTCCGCCAAACCGGGTGACATATACTTTTTTCAGGTTGCTCACTTCTAAGATCGACATGTTCATTCCTCCTCATCTATCCTGTTCTGAATGCAAGTATACCCACATATCAAATCTCCTGCCATCGATCCTCCTTACATCTCGGCGAGGAACCTTACAGTTTCGTAAGAAGTCCGGCATCTGAATCTGTCGATCTACTCCACCTCAATCGGAACGTGTTCCAACCCCAGACGCACCCTTGTCCCTTTCCCCAGCTCCGATTCAATGGAAATGGTGTGGGACAGTCTGCCCATCACGTTCTTGCACAAATACAGTCCGATTCCCGTGGATTTCTTATCGCTTCGCCCGTTGTATCCGGTAAAACCATTTTCAAAAATCCTGGGCAAATCCTCCGGGGCAATCCCGATTCCTGTATCTTCAATCACCAATGTCCTGGAACCCTCTGGGGCCATATAGATGGAGATACGTCCTTTTTTGGTATATTTCAGCGCATTGGAAAGAATCTGCTCAATCACGAAGGTCAGCCACTTTTCATCCGTAACCACAGTGCCATCCAGATTCGAAAAGTCCAGCGCGATTTTCTTTCGGATAAAAGACTTTGCGTACTTGCGCACTGCCTGTCTGACTATCCTCTCCAGGGAATACTGGCGAATCATCAGATCTTTTCCTCCGCTTTCCGTTCTCATATACTGTAGTACCATCTCCACGTACTGCTCTGTGCGAAAAAGCTGCTCCAAAAGCTCTTCCTGCTGAGGACAGGCCTCCGACTGCAAAAGAAGCCTCATGGCCGCTATGGGCGTTTTTATCTGATGCGCCCACATTGTATAGTACTCCATCATATTACGGTACTTTATGGAAAGCTCCGATTCCATCCTCCCCTTGGCTAAAAATACCTGGCGGATCACCTGTTGATAGTCCTGTTCCAATAAGTTGGCGGACTCTGGCAGATTCTCTAATGTCATATCCGCATAGGAGGTGATCTCCACAAGCCTTTTGTGTTTTCGATAAAAGCGGCTATAATCCCAAATCATCCACGCCAATGCCGGCACAGCCCATAACAGCAGTGCATATCCTACCGCCTCCAGAGGAAGCCGGTACAAGAGAAATGTGACGGCGCAGATTCCCACACATCCCAAACTGAAACCCATCATGCTTTTCCTAAAACGCAAATATTGTAACCACATCTTCATCTATTCCACCACATATCCGATGCCTTTTTTTGTCTTAATAAAATGTTCCAGTCCAAGCTCTCCCAGCTTCTTTCGCAGCCTGGTCACATTTACGGTCAGCGTATTGTCATCCACATAACTGTCCGTCTCCCATAGTCTGGTCATAATGGCATCTCTGCTTACAATCTTTCCCTTATGTTCCATAAGCATCCACAAAATCTTATACTCATTCTTAGTCAGCTCCAGTTTCTTTCCCTCATAGACCAAGGTGGTATCCCCGGTATTCAGGATGGCCCCCCGATGTTCTAAAAGGCCTGTCGCCTGGCCTGTAAAATCATAGGTTCTTCGCAGAACGGCCTGGACCTTGGCCATCAGCACATCCAGATCGAAGGGTTTCGCGATAAAATCATCCCCACCCATATTCATGGCCATCACAATATTCATATTATCGGAAGCAGAAGACACAAAAATGATAGGTACCTTGGACACTTGCCGGATCTGGGTACACCAGTAATAGCCATTATAAAAGGGCAATGTAATATCCATTAGCACCAAAGATGGAGTATATTCAATAAACGCGCTCAGTACTTCTCTGAAATCCTCCACACAAAGTGCCTCATATCCCCAGGCTTCCAATCTCTTTTGCATGGCCTTTGCGATCACCTGATCATCCTCCACAATGAAAATTCGATACATGGAATCCTCCTCTCTTTTCTCCTATCATATCACAGGCTTTTTCAAGAATCCATATCCCTGTTTTATACTGGCCTGGTTCCTTTTTTCAAAATTGGCTATTTTAAAAATATCAGTTTCTTTCTATAATACGTTCAAATGATACAAAAAGGAGAACCTTGCCATGTCCCATAATAACCAAAAAAAAATCGCGCTGATCAATGATTTTTCAGGCTTTGGCCGCTGTTCCATCTGTGTGGCGCTTCCTGTAATTTCCATGTTGAAGGTCCAGTGCTGTCCACTTCCCACCTCCATTTTTTCTAACCACACGGGCTTTCCCAATTACTTTTTTGACGATTACACGGAAAAAATGCCCTCCTATATTGCCCAGTGGAAACAGCTGGGTCTGAAATTTGACGGAATCTGTACAGGATTTTTAGGATCCAGGGAGCAGATTCGTATCGTCACAGATTTTTTCAGAGACTTTAAAACAGCCCAAAACCTGGTGATCGTGGACCCGGTCATGGGGGATTACGGAAAAACCTATTCCACCTACACGCCCGATTTATGTCTGGAAATGAAAAAGCTGGTCTCCTATGCGGATATTCTCACTCCAAACGTAACCGAGGCCTGTATTCTCACCGACACACCGTATCGGAATAGATTTTATCTGCGGGAATATGAAGCGATGGCCAGACAACTCTCTGAACAGGGACCCGGGAAGGTGGTGATTACCGGCATTACCCAGGGGGATTTTATCGCAAACTACTGTTTTGAGCGGGGCAAGCCCTCCAAAGTCATTCGCTCTCACAAGGTAGGTACCCAGCGCTCCGGAACAGGGGATATCTTTTCTGCCATCATCGCTGCGGACGCGGTTAATCGCATTCCCTTTGAGGATTCTGTCCGAAAGGCATCCCGTTTTATCAAAAAATGTATCTTAAAATCCATAGAGATGAACATTCCCACCACAGACGGGGTCTGTTTTGAGGAAGTGTTAGGAACCCTGAAATAAACAAAGGCCAAAGGGCCGGCCTGGAAAGGAGTCATCTATGAAAAAGGCAATGACGATCTTATATGAAGTACATGAAAACCTCTACGTAAATCTCACGAACAAATGCCCCTGTGCCTGCACCTTCTGTCTGCGTCAGACCAGAGATCATATGGAGCAATCCAACGTACTGTGGCTGGAGCATGAGCCATCGCTGGAAGAACTCATCGCCGCGCTCCAAAAAACAGACATCAGCAAATACAAAGAAGTGGTCTTTTGCGGCTTCGGTGAACCCACAGAGGCCCTGGAGGTATTGTTAGGCGGGGCCAAATATCTCAAAGAACATTACCAGAATCCCATTCGGATAAACACAAACGGACTTGGGAACTTGATTCATCAGACCGACATTACTCCCCGACTGAAAGGGCTGATTGACACGGTCTCTATCAGCTTAAATACACCAGATGCCCGGGAGTATCAAAAACTGGTGCGCAGCAAATTTGGAGAGGGCTCCTTTGAGGCCATGCTGGATTTCGCCAGAAAATGTACCCGTTATGTTCCCCACGTGGTCATGACCACTGTGGCTACAACCATTTCCCATGAGGAAGAACACTCTTGTGCCCAGATCTGTAAAAGTATTGGGGCAGAGTACCGCATCCGGCCCTGGGAAGATTGATGTTGCAAAAAAACAGAGGAGAGCTTTTTGCTCTCCTCCGATTCTTTATATTTTTAACTGTACCTTTTTAATTCTCTTATCTTTTACTTCCAGAATCTGAAACTGAACATCGCCCACCTGAATTGGTTCCACATTTGCGCAGTCCGGAATATAATCCAGAATTTCAATCAAAAATCCAGATACGGTATCGTAGCTGTCTGTCTCCAGTTTCAGATGCAGTTTATCGTTTAAATCCACAATCAGCATAGAGCCGTCCACCAGATATGTATGATCATCCAGCTTTACCAACTCTTCTTCCTGCTCTTCGTGCTCATCTGACAGTTCTCCCACAATTTCCTCCACCAGGTCTTCCGTGGTCACGATGCCGGAAAACCCGCCATACTCATCAAACAAAAGGGCAATGTGATTTCTGCTTTTTTGCATCTCTAAAAACAGATCATCTGTATTTTTGCTGTCCGGGACACACAGGGCCGGTTTTAGCATGGCACGCAAATCCATCTTGGCAAAGGGCGTATTTCTAAGCTCCAAAAGCATATCCTTTATATACAAAACCCCGACGATATTATCAATGCTTTCCTCATATACCGGTATTCTGGAATGCCTGGAGGCCAGAATCTCATCAATCTGATCTCCCAGAGGTTCTCCCAAATCCACGGCAAAAACCTCCCGTCTGGGAACCATCACTTCTCTTGCCGTCTTATCATCAAAGGAAAAGATCGAGTTGATCATCTCCTTTTCAATCTCGTTGAACACTCCATTTTGGCTGCCTGTCTCCAACAAGGCCCGAATCTCCTCCTCGGATACGGCCTCCTCCAAATCCTCCGTCTTCATACCGATCAAATGCAAAAATCCATTGGTGGATAAAGACAATAGCCGGATAAAGGGGGAAAGAACCTTGGAGATGTAATAGATGGGACGCACTGCCATCAGACTAAACTTCTCCGCCTTCTGCAAAGCCACCCTCTTAGGCACCAGTTCTCCAAAAACCAGGGTCACATAGGAAAGTAAAATAGTGACAGCTCCCACGGCAATCGTACCGCTGTAGGGAATCCCCAGACCTCCCATCCACCTTCCCAATACCTGTGAGATACCGGTAGCCGCCGATGCACTGGAAAAGAATCCCGCAAAGGTGATCGCCACCTGAATCGTGGATAAGAACTTGGTGGAATCCTCAAACAGGGTCTGTATCAGCACAGCATTCCTGCTTCCCTCCTCCGCAAGCTTCTTGATCTTGTTTTTGTTGACGGAAACAACCGCCATTTCCGCTCCTGCGAAAAAGGCATTTACCAGGGTGAGTACCACCAACACCAATAGTTGCAATGCGATTTCCCCGCCAGGGTCACCTGAATCCATAAAATATCCTCCTAAAAATAAAATGTTTTTAGGAGAAGTATAACATTCCTTTTACGGATTGTCAATTCCAGTGTATCTGCTCAGAAAGAGGGTGTCGCAAAATCATCCAATTAGATGATTGAGCGGCGCCCTCGCTCTG
>CABSEG010000085.1 GCA_902476645.1 uncultured Lachnospiraceae bacterium
TAGGCTTTTCCTCTTTTCTTTTTTAAAGTAAAACAGGGACATTCCAAAGTAAATCAGGCTCATCAGTATCATCAGCATCAGATAGCCCCAGGCCGCCCCAGTGACTCCATACCCTCTTACCAGATGCGGTATCCCGATCCAGGCTGTCGCCGCAGTGACAATACAGCCCGCCAGACTGGCATATTGATGACGCATGATAATCAGCGCATATTGAAACATCAGATACAGGGCACTGAAAGCTCCTGCCAGCACCAGGATACACAACTCTTCCCGATACCCGGAAAGATCGGTCCTGTAGATAAAAGATAGCACAGGTATCCCCAACAGCCAGGCTCCACCCACACAAAGCAGAGTCACAGCCCCGATATAACATACCTGTTTTTGTAAAATCCCAAAAAAGCGGGCAAATTCCCTGTTTTGAAAGCGCAGGGACAGGCTGGCCAACATGGGGTTTAATAAAAATCCCCCCAGCATGTTGATCACAAAGGCAGGCATATAAATGATATTAAAATAGGCCAGTTCCCTGGAACCCGACAGACGATCCACCGCATATTTCGAGGCATTATTGATGTACAAAACCAGGAACGAGTTAAAAAACAGTGGCAGGCAGGCAAAAAACAACCGTCTTTGCTTTTCCAGATGAAAGCGTAACCGCAGCCGCTCATAAACGCCCACAAGACTGCCATCTATCACAGACACGGAAGCCAGATAGACCAAAGTCATAGAGGCCAGAGCCAGGATCAGGTTCCTGCTTACGGCCAGGACCAGAGCAAAGGTTCCAAGAAAGAAAAGGGTTTCCCAAAACATGGCTCTGGCGGCCGCGTCATATCGTTCCCTTTGCTGATAAAGGCCTTCCAGTACATCGGCAAACGCCTCTCCCACCTTAAAAATCAGCAAAATGGAAACTGCTGCCAGCTTCTCTCCCCGGAATTCTCCCGCAAACATCCACACGCCACCGGATATCCCCATAGCCAGGCATGTCAGAATCCGAAAGCAAAAATAATCTTCAAAGCTGTACGTCTGCTTCACATCCGAGACCTGATAAGTTCTCACGTTAAAATATCCGATGGTCACAAGCTGTTGCCCCACTGACATGGCCATGGTAAAAACCCCGGCCTCATAGGTCCCGCAAAAAAAAGTCGTAACCCAGAACATCAGAAAGGTGCTCATGGAATAAAGTCCCCCGGACAATACGCTCCAAAAATAGGTTTTCCTCAGCTGATTCTTCTGTTTTTCAGGTAAAAACAAATTTCTAATGATTTTCTTCATGGAACTTTAACCTGCCTGAATAATGGTTTACTCGTTCTTCCTTGGGGGGAAGCTGCATATAGTCCCCGTAGGCATTGCAGAGAGCTTCATGGGTATGATGCAACATCTTCACCTTCAATCCTTCAAAGGTTCCCTCGCCCAGAGGATAGATGTCATCCCAGGTCAGCTTCCACCGTTCCGCGTCCAGATCATACAGCAGCGTATAAAGTCCCTTCTCCCCCTGATATTTCAGAGCCCATCGTCTTGCGCCCTCCAGAAAGATGGTTACTGGCACAGGCGTAAGCAGCACATGACCTACCAGGCAGAGCCCGCGTAAAAATCTCACCTTCCAGGATGAACCTGGCAGATAAGGTCTCGGAAGATTCTTTACCGTATAGAGCATATTAAAAAAACGAACTCCCAAAATCTGCCGTCTTCTCTTTCCGGGATCCCGGCTGACCGCGTCAAAAGGAAAGATGTCCATGCGTATTCCGTGTTGGTACCCCCAGAGACTTTCCTGTTCCGTTACATGAAGAGTTCCGGCAGCAGACATCATCGTGTACATTCCAAAGCAGTTGCCCTGAAGAAAAGCAGAGGAAAGCACATAGCGATCCCCGATCTCTTTTGGCGCCACCTCCAGGAAGCGGTCGTAATCTTCTCTCAGCATCCCAACGTCGATATCGTCATCCCAAGGGATAAATCCCTGATGGCGTACAGCTCCAAGCGCAGTTCCCCAATGGACAAAGTAATCCAGCTCATATTTGTCGCAGATTCTGATAAACTCCTTCAGCACACCCCTGGCCACCTGTTTCACCCGCTCCAGATCATTTCCCTGATATTCCAGCAAAGTCCTCTACCTCCTTATAGGGCCCAAGATCAAATTCCGCCGGGGGATGATTATGTCTCTTCTCCGGAGGCGGCAGGGTCATATAGTCCCCGTAGCGAAGCTTCAGATATTCCTCTACTTTTCCCGGAAATCGCATGGGAACTCCGTTAAAATCCAGAATCTGTGTGGGAAAAATGTGCTCCTTGCGAATAATGCTGGTAAAGGGGGTAGGATCAAAAAAATAGGCGACCCGTTGGGTCTTTTCCTCCCTATAGGAAGAAGCAGCCTCCATGGCCTTCCGGTACAGAAATTCCGGAGAAACGTGCAGGATACACAAAACATAATGGGCCAGAACACAAGCTGCCAATACCAGAGAAGCTTTCCATCCCTTCAGATACAGCACCGGTCTGGAGATGTTTCGCAAAATCAGAAGCTTTCCGTAAAACCATGCCCGATACCCCTGCCTCCTCATGGCAGCTTCCTGATCTGCAATATTGTCGAAACAGTACAAATCCAGAAACACCCCCAGTTCACAGTCCAGATCCTTGAAACACTCTTCCTTAAATTTGGTTTTTCGAAGCATCCATCTGGTGGTGGGAAGGGGGTAATTTTTGTCTGTCTGTCCATTGACTACCCGATAGATATCCGACTTATAATCCCTGGCTGCCTCTAAAAACCGGTCATAGTTTTCCCTTGTCATCCCTACGTCGATGTCATCATCCCATGGAATAAAACCTCCGTGGCGCACAGCTCCAATGGCAGTCCCCCCAACCCCGAAATAATCAATATTTTCTGACTCGCAAAGTTCAATGAAATCCTTTAGCATCATCAGCAAAAGTCTCTGCAGACGTTTTAACGTATCCTCATCATATTCCCGGTAAAGCATCCCTCTCCCCCGTTTTTCAGTATCCTCTGCGTTTTTCTGCTATCATAACATTTTTTCATTTCCAAGGCAACCCGTACGCAAAGAATTCTCCCGAATTATGGCTTCCCCTGTATCTTTTCGTTGCGCCCCCCTTCTATTTCCGTTATAATAAGTCCTATATTTATTTGATAGATAAGGGGTATTACTTATGAAAAGATGGACAATGTTTACTTGCTATATCCTGCTGTTTTTTCTTCTTTGGGCCTGGTGCGATGCTGATTCCATGGCCGCCGGGGGCAAAACTCGTATTCATTTTATCTGCCTGGGAGGCAGTTCCGACGCCATCCTGCTTGAGAGCAACGGACATTTTGGGATGGTAGATTCCGGCGAGGATACGGACTATCCGGACGGCTTGGACTCCCGCTACCCTTTTCGTTCCGGCATCGTCACCGGAGAGGGATATGAGCAGACCGTGATCCGCTATCTGAAAAAATTAGGCGTCAAAAAGTTGGATTTTTATATTGGCACACATGCCCACAGCGATCATATTGGCAGCGGTGATGAAATTCTGGAAGTCTTTCCCACTAAACGACTGTATCTTCGCAAATACAGCGATGAAAATATTTCTAATCCCTATGCCCTCTGGGATAATCAGTATTGTTACGATACTCTGGTGGCCGCCGCTAAAAAACATGGTACCAAGATTATTCAAAATTTTTCCAAAAAATCAAATCGCATCATCCGCCTGGGGGATATGGAAATTGAGATTATGAATGAAAAGATCCGCAAAAATGCTTCCGGGCAGCCGATTCCCCAGAAGGATGACAACAACAACTCCCTGGGAGTAAAAGTAACCGCCTACGGAAAAACCGCATTTCTGGGTGGGGATATGAACAATTCTTCCCCGGAACGGGATGAATCCAAAATCGCCCGACAGCTAAAAAGTGTAGATTTGCTGAAGCTTAACCATCACGGATACTCCGGCTCTAATTCCAACTCCTACTTAAAGAAGTTAAAGCCAGACTATGCTGTGGTGACTGGTCCTGTCTCCAATTTAGCTTCAGGGACTTTAAATACCTTAAACAGGCTAAACACCCAGTTATACTCTACTCACAATCAGCCGTCCGGCTCTGCCGTAATTGCTGTCTTTCACAAGAAGACAAAAAACTTAACGGTGACGGCTCCCGGCAACCTGACCTTAAGGAAAAAAGGAACCAAGACAGCCTTTTATACGGCTTCCAACAAACGATACCGCGAAAAAACCGGCTGGTTCTATTATCAGTCCCATTATTACTATCTGCTGAAAAACGGCTACGTGAAACGAAACAGCTGGATGCAGTCCGGCAACGACTGGTATTATCTGAACGCCAGAGGAGAAATGATCACAGATGCCACCAGAATCAAAGGCGTTCCCTATGCGTTTTACTCTAACGGACAGCTTTCCTCCGGTGGGTGGACACAGGGAACCACTTGGCGCTCCTATGCAAAGCCAAATGGCAAAGCCTATACCGGACTGCAAAAGATCGGCAAAAGAACCTACTTCTTTGATTCCAATGGGCGTATGCAAACCGGACTGGTCACCTACAAGAAAAAAACCTACTATTTTCAGAAAAACGGTGCCATGATTAAAAATGCCACCGTCCAGGTAGATGGATATCGCTACACATTCTCTAAAAATGGCGTCTGTACCGAGAAGATGCCTGTAAATCCATCCGCGCCTCCTGCCTTAGAAAAGCCAGAAGACCCCATCTTCTCCCCCACCGATCCCAATGCGCCACTCATGGAATAAACAAAAGCATCTCATCTCTCACCATATGGTTGAGAATGAGATGCTTTTTGGATACCATGCTAGCTTTTATTTTTTCTTTACTTTCTTGTTCAGGCAAGCCCCGCTTGCGTCAAAGCGATACTTCTTTCCCTTGATTTTTCTTGTGGTATTGGCAAACATTACGCCTTTCTTGCCCAAATAGTAATATTTCTTCTTGCTCTTTACCCATTTGCGCTTCACCATACGACCGGTTTTCTTGCTGATATAATACCACTTTTTCCCTCTTTTCTGCCATCCCACTTTTTCACTTCCGTTAGGTCTAAAGTAATATCGATCCCCATCTATGGTCTGCCAGCCTGTTTTCATAACGCCTTTGGGGCCAAAATAATACCATTTTCCATCAATCTTGTGGAAGCCCGTGGCAGCTTCATAGGTTCCCGGCTGAAAATAGTACCACTTGTTCTTCTTGATTTCTCTCCATCCGGTCTGTAAAACGCCCTTTTTATTGGCATAGTAGCGGGCTCCTCCCTTACCTTTGAAAAAGCCCTTCATTAACCAGCCTTTCTTGTTGAAATAATAGTGCTTTTTACCGATCTTCGTTAAAAACTTAGACATAACGCCGTCTGGCTGGAAATAGTAACGGCTAATCTCCAGATTCTGCCAACCGGTCACCCGGTAGCTGTCACTTCCAAAATAATAAACTTCTCCGTCTATGATGTTAAATCCCTGCATCCTGGTGTTGTCTGTCTGAAGATAATACCACTTTCCATTTTCCTGCTTCCATCCATAACTGGTCTGGGACAGGGGCACATCACTGCCTTCCTTCTTTTGCAACCCATAGTAACGGGCCAGAGCAGTAGCATCGGCCACTCCTAATTTTTTTAAACTCTCCTCGCTTTTCAGGTAGGTAGCCGCGTCTGTGGGATTATTTACAAATGCGTGTTCCACAATGATTCCAGGCACCTGATAAAGAATCCCATGGCGCACGATGGCATAATAGTCTGCCAATTTTCCATTAGGATAGGTATTTCCAGTCTGAGATAGAGTCTTAATCAACCCATTGTTTTTCAGACCCAGTTTACTAAGCTCTTCCAAAATGATGCCGGACAGATCCCACCCTTGCTGAGCAATTCCCTTACGATAATTGCCACTGGCCACAAAAACCAAGGAGCCTGTGGCCGTGTCCTTTTCTTTGGACGTGGAATTGATATGCTGGCTTACGATCACAGACGCTCCCAGGTCTGCAGCAAACTTTACCCTGGACTCTAAACCTACCGCCACATCAGAGTCCCTGGTCAGATAGACTTTCACCCCTTCGTACGTTTCCAGCTCTGCCTTGGTATACTGGGAAATCTTCAGATTAATGTCCTTTTCTATGTAATCCACGCCTTTCCAGGTTCTGACTGCCCCCGGATCACTGCCTCCGTGTCCCGGGTCCAAAACAATAATCACATCTTGACTCCCATCTGTGGGCTGTGTCACCGTGGCCTCCGTTTGGGACTGTGCCTCTCCTGATCTGGCCATTCTGGTTGCTTCCTGATCCTTTGCTTCCTCTACCTGGGCCTGGGCCTGTTCCAGTGCTCCGGCTATCCCATCTGCCTCCTGCACCGTTACACCCTCCACCATCTGATTCTCCGGTTCCGAATCATACCTGGATTCCCGGTCAATCTCCTGGTGTTCCCCTTCGGATAAAGTCTCTGGCTTCTTTTCTTCCACCTGAGTATCTTTTTCGTTTAAAAATTCCTGAAGATCCAGATGGTATTCCCGATCCTCCACGGTAACCTGCAAATCCAGCAGTTCCTCCCGGGTCATCGCAACGCCTTCCCCCACAAACACCGCATAACCTTCCTGAAGCTCATCTGCTTCCAGCAGCATGGTTTCGCCGTTTTCTGCCTTCCAGGTCAAAGCCGCATCGGTCAAGGACCGCCCTTCCAGCTCCAAAGACGCCACCAGAACCTGCCCACGGGTTTCTGCCTGCTCCTTTGGCGTCAAATAAAGATAATTCAAGGCAGGCTCCTTCTGCTCCTCCGTAGGCTGAGTTTCTTCTGATTGTTGTCCCTGGTCTGCCAGGGCCCTATCTGCCGGTACTGCTCCCAGCACCAGCGCTCCGGCCAACAGCCAGACTGTCATGCTTTTCCATTTCATCATGTTTCTATTCCCCTTATCGTATTCTATTCTTTTCACATCTGGTTTCAGATATGTCTCTGCCTTTGATTATACTGGAACGGGAAACAATCGTCAATAAATTATTACATACTTATTACATTTTTATTTCCTCTGCTTTAACTCTTTCCAGAAAGAAGCCAAAATACAGATCATGATTATCCCAAGCGGAAAGGCCGCCAGAATCGAAATGGTCTGGAGCATGGTAAGCGTGCTTTCTGAGAACAACAGAGCCACAGGAAGAAGTAAAAACACAACGGCCCAGAATGCCCGTAGCCCTCTTCTGGGTTCCCCACTGCCCTGCAGAGACTTTTCGGAATATCCGGCCACCACCAGCGTAATTGCGTCAAAAGTGCTGGCATAAAAGGCGATCATAGCCAAAATCAGCACCACCAGAGCCAATTTCTGGAAAGGAAGATGCTCAAAGATCTGTAGAATCACCTGTTCCGGCGGTTTTCCACGCTCCAGAGCCATGGCCAGGTTCTCTTCTCCCGAGGTCTGAAGGTATAGCCCAAACCCTCCAAAGACCAAAAACGATGTATAAGTTCCCAATAGTCCGCAGGATAACCCTCCCAAAACAGTCTGGCGAAGCGTCCTTCCTTCCGAGATTCTGGCGATAAAAAAGGGCGTAGCCACAAACCAGGAAATCCAGTAGGCCCAATAAAAAATCGTCCAGTTCTGTGGAAAACCGCTTCCCCCGGTTCCGGAAACTCTTAAAGGATCCATCCAGGTTGCCATATGTAAAAACTGATCTGCCACGTTTCCGATTGCCGTAATTCCTGTCTCGATCAAATAGACCTTGGGTCCAAACAGAACAAAGATACCTAACAGTACACAAAACACCACCACACATCCGGTGGCCAAATGGGAAATCGCCTTCATTCCGGTGAGAACTGCCACCATAAAGACCAGTCCAATCACGACTAAAAAAAGAACAGAAAGCGCCGGTGTGGAGTTTATACCCGTTAATTTTGCAGCGGCTCCAGCCAGCAATGGCGTGGCCAAGGAAAACGTGGTAGCGGTTCCAGCCAGAAGCCCCACGATAGAAAAAATATCAATCCAGGTTCCCGCCTTGGTATCCACCCGTTTTCCAAGCAGCGGACGGCAAGCCTCCGAAAGGGTTTGTCTCTGCCTCTTTTTAACGAACATCATATAGGCATAGGCACAGGCCGGAAGTATATAAAACGCCCAGGGAATCGGCCCCCAGTGGAACAGAGGGTATGCAGAGGCAAATTCCTGTTTTTGAGACAGTGTAGCTCCCTCTATCACCTGGGAGGACTGGGAATAATAGTAGCACCATTCAATCAAAGACCAGTAGAGGATGTCTGCCGCCATAGTGGAGGTAAAAATCATAGCGCCCCAACTGAAATTTCCGTATCTTGGTTTTTCCAGATTTCCAAACCGGATTTCCCCTTTTTTGGAAACTGCCAGGCCAAGAGCCATGCAAAGTACTCCCAGACCCAATATAATATAGAAGAAACCCCATTGATTTACAAATATATCCCGCAATTTTTCTAAAATTTCTCCTGCTCTCCCGGGAAACAGCATCAGAACTGCTGAAAGCAATGCGATAATTGCCAGGGGGACCAGCGTTAACACCCAATCAATTCCCTGTCTATGCCCCATAGATCGTTTCATACACCCTCCTGTTCTCCAGGGCGCGTGCAAAGCGGTCCCGTCCATAAGTTCCGAATTTCTCTCCGCAAGCCTCCTTTGCAATGGTCCAGGCACTCCAGAGAACATCCTGACAGATTTTATATGCCGCAATTTTTTGGCGCCTGGACAAATCCGGCTCTTCTCCATAGTAATGCTGTAAGAACAACTCTTCCTCCCTGGGCAGAAAGCCGCACTCTAGCAGATGCGAGGCCAAATCCCACGTAGGATCATTGAGCCCGGAGTACTCCCAGTCAATCAAATACATTCTTCCCTGTTCATCCTGAATCAGATTCTCAGCTACCAGATCATTATGGCAGGGCTTTTGTTCTATTCCCAGCTTTTCCAAATCATACTTCAATTTCCAGAAAAACTTCTCCAAATCAGAAAATCCATCGTACCATTGTCCCTTTTCACTCTCAATGATCCGCTTATATTCTTCATATTCCCTCCACACATCAAAGATCCCCTCCATAGGCACCTGACTGTTATGCAGCCTTTTTAGCAGAACAGCCACTTTCTTCATATTGACCTCCAATCTGGCGGTTTTGCCATTTAAAGTTTTTGCCCCCTTTAAGTAAGCGGACAGCTTCACTCCGGAGTGGGCGTTAAAGAAGGGAACTTCCGGATTCAGACCCAGAGCCACTGCAATCAGGGTATTTTGATATTCCTTCTGCCGATTGATCATTTTACCGGTACACGCCCCCGGCAACCTCAGAATATACGGAACATCTCCTGCTTCCACATAAAAATTGCGGTTTGTCATACCTCCCCTCCGCTCTATTCGCCCAATCTCCTCCCTCGAAATACCGAGACAGGACATCAGGATTTCTCTGACTTTATTTTCCTCCACCATCCGCTCTTTTTTTTGGATTTTTGGGTATATCAGATTTTTGGCATACTGATACAGTCTCTCGTTTTCTATTACCGTCCAGGCCAGATCGTCCGCCAGAATCCCGGGGATCCGATAAATGCGTCCAATCGTTTCCAATACATACTCATAATTCAAATATGGGTTTTCATTTTCCCGATAATAAGAAAGCATTTTCTGAAACAGCTTTCCACTGATGCGGCTTACCCCCAAAAGTTCCGCATCTACCCGGTTTAGTTGTTTCATGTCCTTGGAAATCCGGAAAATATCACCCTGGGCATCTAGCTCCACATAGGCCTCATCCCCGGAACCGCTGGGGGCCGCTAAAAGTACGCCGTTTGCCCCTTTGGCATTCAGCAGAAGCTCAAATCCCCTTGCCTCCAGGATCTGATTTGCCTCCACCAGCAAAAAATCTTCCTGAACCATTCCTTCCACACAAGCCAGCGAGGCCATGGTTCCTGTCCACTTATAGCGGGTATTAGCCACCAGAGTCATATTTCTTCCCTTAAAATATGCCTTATAGGCTTCCTGTCTGTCCCCCACCACTATAAAAAAGCGGGTAATACCCAGCTTCTGCAATGCCTGTATCAACCGCTCCACCACGGGAAGGCCTGCAATCTTTAACAACCCCACCGGAACGGAAAAAGCCGGACTTTCCCCTGCCGCCAGAATCACGGCGCTTCTAAGAGGACACTCTGCCCGACATTCCGGTTCCAGAAGCAGCTTTTGCTTTCTGCTCTCCCTTGCCATATTCTCCAGAATATCTTCTCCCCGTAAGGTTAGTTCATATCTGCTTTCTTTTCTGTTTAGATAGCCCTGCTCCACCAAAAAACGCAACATATAGTTGATCTGTCCCAGGGAAACCCTCAGAGCCAGAGCCAGAGCTCTCTGGCTCTGGGCAGGATCTTTGTTCAAACAACACAGCAAATCATAATACTTTTCCATCCTTATGTCTCATCCCCTTCAGGTTGTTCATTTTTTGAACTTTATAGATTGTACAAAATTTGAACACACTTGTCAACCATTGCACTTCTTTTTTCTCTGTGCTAGACTAGAGTTAAATCACTTATAGAATATGGAGATATGCTTATGAGTCGTAATGCCGTTATTCTTGCAGCCGGACTTTCCTCCCGCTTTTCCCCTCTGTGCCATATTCACCCAAAGGGACTTACCAGGGTAAAAGGAGAAATTTTGGTAGAGCGCCAGATTCGCCAGCTGCTGGAGGCCGAAGTCCGTGACATCGCTCTTATCACCGGTTACAAAAAAGAGCAGTATTCCTATCTGAAAAAAAAATATGGCATTGATCTGATCTATAATCAGGACTTCGCTATCCGTAATAATCATTCCAGTATCTATGCGGCTCGTTCTGTCTTAGCCGATACCTATATCTGTTCCTGCGATAACTACTTTCCGGACAATCCCTTTCTCCCTCATCAGGAGCGCTCCTATTACGCTGCCGTCTATGCCGAAGGTCCTACAAAGGAATGGTGTTTACGCACCGATCCCACCGGGTTGATCACAGATGTTCAGATTGGAGGGGAAAACTCCTGGTATATGCTTGGCCATTCTTACTGGAACCGAAGCTTTACCAGACAGTTCCTGTCCATCTTAGAGGATATCTATGACGAGCCGGATACCAAAGATGCCCTCTGGGAATCTATCTACCTTCGGCATATGGAAAAGCTGCCGCTCTATATCCGACCTTACCCTGCAGGAGCCATCTTGGAATTTGATACTGTAGAGGAGCTGGCCGTCTTTGATCCCTCTTACGATACCTAAGAGGAAATCTTAAATTTTCCTAAAGATAACCACATGCTCTTGCGTGTCCGAGGCGATTATAGTACATTATATAGTAGCAACAAGGAAAATTTTTTCAAAGAAAGAGGAGTATGAATGAAAGTAAAAAAATGGATACCTGCCTTCTGTTTAGCGATGGGACTGGGCCTGGCGGTTCCGGTGATGGCAGGCGCGACAGGCACGTCAAC
>CABSEG010000086.1 GCA_902476645.1 uncultured Lachnospiraceae bacterium
CTCCATGGCGTTTAGCTGCTCCTGCAAGGTGTTTAGATGGGTTCCCGATTCTATTAAAAGCGCTTTAGGTTTCAAATGGAGATTATACCTTAAGCTTTGCAGATAGATACATCGGATAAAATCCGGATATTTTTCCCTTGCACACAGCGATAGCTGAAAGGAAAACGCCAGGTTATCCTGAATATAAGGGTTCGGCAAATAATCCACCGGGCCGTTTCTGGCTGTACGGCTTAGACCGTTAAAAAACATGATCTTGGCGGTGGGCTTTCCGTTGATTTCGGTCACAAAATGCTTCTCCACCCCATCCCGATGCAGATCGATGACCACCTCAATGGTAGGATTCTCCTCCAAAATCTTTTCAATATCCGGCGCAGCCAGATTATAGGCTTTATTCCGGTCCAGTTCCCCGTCGATCATATCGTAAACAGCCGTATGATGAATCACCTCATACCCGTAGGTATCTCTTAAAATCTGCGCAAGATACTCTCCCACCCCCACAATCGTGGTGCTGGGATCCACAGAGTCCGCAAAAGCTTCCTGGGAATGGGTATGGTAAATTAAAATCTGGGGACCGGATACCCCCTGCGCTACCCGCAAGTCTTTTTCAAAGAAGCGTCTCGCATTGAGTTCTTCCTCCTCCGCTGTGGTGGAAGGATCTGCCACATAAAAATTGCTGACCAGATATTCAAAGTTTTCCAGCTGCTGCATATCCGCAGGCTCCGTCTTTTGAATTTGCTCCGTTTGTGGTGTTTCCTCTGTTGATGCCTCTGTCTCCGTCTGTGGCTCCTGGTTTTGTGTCTCTGTCTGCGGCTCTGTCTCCTCCTGAGCCAATAACCTGGCCTCTCTTCCGCTTTCCACATCCGGAAGCTGTTCCAGTTCTCCGGACGCATACGCAAACACCGGAAGGACATTCGTAAGCAATCGATCCATCCATCCTCCGGCCCTTCCACCTTCACTCCCTTCATATCCGACGCCTGTCAGATATGTATCCACTGCGGCATTCTCCAGCTTTCCCATTACCCACTGGCTCCTGCCTGCAATGAGAAAGCCCCTATATAAGATATAGAGGCCAAGCAGTACAATCAATCCCCACAGGATTCTTTGAATCCATTTCTGCAAACGGTTCAACCCCTTCCCCAAAAGCCCGTCTGACCAGCTCTTTTTCCCATTATATGAGATGTCCAAGGGGATTATGATAGCTGAAGCGCCATATTCAGTCCCTCCGAAATGGTATAACTGATGCGTTTCACCGTCTCGTCGATATCTTTTGGTGTTACAAACATGGTATTGAGGTGGGGAGAAATCAGCTCCCGGATCATCTGCTGTTTTTCCACCCGGTTCAAAGTCCCAAGGGTTCCTCCCAGCTTCCGGATCTGTTCAGAATGATCCATCTCTTCCACCAGATTCTCCATCGTGTCGTTGACAATGGTAGCCGCATCCACTACTGTGGGTACACCGATGGCAATCACGGGAACACCTAAACACTGGGCGTTGATGCCATTTCTGTGATTTCCCACACCGGAGCCTGGATTAATTCCCGTGTTCGTGATTTGAATGGTACGGCTTAATCTCCTGGTGCTTCTGGCCGCCAACGCATCGATCACTATGACAAGGGTGGGCTTTGTCTCCTCCACTACACCCCGGATAATTTCCAGCGTTTCCATCCCGGTCTGAGCCATGACGCCTGGCACAATGGCACTGACCATGTGCGAAGGCTCTTCTTCCATGGTAACCTTTCCATATTCCCGAATCACATGTCTGGTAATACGCAGGTTATTCACCACATGGGGACCCAGGGCGTCCGGGGTGACATCCCGGTTTCCCAGTCCTACCACCAGTACAGACTGCTCCCCTTTCTCCATCAGGCTACGCACATGTCCTGCCAGAACTTTGGAAATCTCCCGGTGATAACCTTCGTCGGGAATGGACATATTGGGGGCCTCCATGGTGATGTACGTGCCAACGGGCTTTCCCATGGTTTTTGCCCCGTTCTCTGTCTCAATTACCACGGTGGTGGTCTTAATCTCCAGCTCCTGATCCTCATGTTCCTCTACCCGGACCCCGCGAATCTTTACATCGTCTTCCTCGAAGCTCTCCTTAGCTTCCAGAGCCAGATCTGTTCGGATACTAAATTTCCCCAACATAACACTACTCCTTTTCATCCCTGAATTTCTCTTATTTTTTCCCGTTTTTTATGAATTATGTATTGACAGATACAGGATGTTGGAATAAAATACAATAGTATGTTTACATTAAGAACGTCCGTGTCCGGGTTTAATGGAACAGAGATCTGAAAACAGGAAATTATTTAATATTTTGGAGGTGTACGGATTGGCTAACATCAAGTCTGCAAAGAAGAGAATTTTGGTGAACAGAACGAAGGCTGAGCGCAACAAGGCCATCAGGTCTGGTGTTAAGACTGCAATCAAGAAAGTAGAAGCTGCTGTAGCTGCAAAGGATAAGGCTGCTGCTAGCGCTGCACTGCTTCAGGCTACTTCTGTGATTGATAAAGCTGCTTCTAAGGGTGTTTATCACAAGAATAATTCAGCCAGAAAAGTCTCCCGTTTAGCAAAAGCTGTAAACGGCATCAACTAATTTTTTATTAATAGAACTTCGCTACCGCACTGGGAACCGTCGACCAGTGCGGTTTTTTTGCGGGAAAAAAGCTTATTTCTGACTGTATGTCACAATCAGAAGTTCCACCCCCAGTGAGTCTCCCATCTTCCCCGTCTTTACTGCCTCTTCTGTTTTCACGCACTCTCCAAGTGCTCTCCGAAGCTGTTGGAGGGTAAAAGGTTCCGACTGCCGGATATAATTTCGCACAAGAAAGCCCTGCATTCCTAGAATTCCCGCAATAGCCCCCTGATCAAAGCCCTGGTTGCGCAGTTCCTTTACCTGCATCAGCAGATGAAACTGCCTGGTAATCAGATAGAGAATCCTCATGGGCGGCTCCTTCAAAGCCAGAAGATCATAGTACAAATCCAGGGCCTTTTTCTGTTGTTTTTGCGCAATGGCATTGATCATCTCAAAGATTTTATTCTCCGTTCTGTTTACACAGACACTTTCCACATCCTCGCTGGTGATGACCTCTCTGCCCATGGTATAACAGAGGAGCTTTTCCAGTTCATTGCCGATCAGTTCCATATCATCTCCTGCCTTCTCCAGAAACAGTCTCATGGTAGCGGAAGTAATCTGCTTATGTTCCTTTCTGAGTATAGAAAGAACCCAGTTCATCAGCGTCTTTTCGTCCTGTCTGCCAAGCTCCACCGCCCGGCCTTCTTTCTTCACTGCTTTATAGAGCTTTCCCCGCTTATCCACCTCATCCTCCACAAAGACAATACAGGTTTCCTCAGGAATCTTTGGAATATACTCCGCCATCTGTGGAGAAGCTGATTTAAACATACCGCTCTGCTCAATCACCAACAGACGCTTTTCTGCAAAAAAGGGCATGGTATCCGCCTGACTGATGACCTCATGAATATCAATTCCCTTCCCCTCATACAGGTTCAGATTCATATGATCTCCTGGCTGTAATATGGTGTCGATCAGTTGTTTCTTGTATCGTTTCTTTAAATAGGCTTCATCCCCGTAGAGCAGATACACCTTTTTAAACGTTCTGTTTTTAATGTCCTCCGTTAACGCCTTCATATATTTCACCTCACCCTGCTTCTTTCTGCCAACCGGTTTTTTTATTCTACCACAACTTGCGCTGTTTATAAAGACTTCATACTTTTTTAGAAATAAACAATTTTCTTTTTCCCTCTTCTGTGATATGATACCAAGGTGAAATAATCCTGCCTAAGCTCCTTTCAGACACAGCAGGATTTTCAACTTTTAGAATTTACATAAAGGCAGGAAAAAAGGATGAAGGAAAAATTTCAACGATTTATGCTGGGACGTTATGGAGTGGATGATCTCTCCCGATTTTTACTATATGTATTGGTGGGATTGATGATTCTAAATTTTATTTTTCGAAGTGCGCTCATTAGTCTTCTTTTGTTCATAGGACTGGTTGTCATTTATGTCCGGATGTTTTCCAAAAACCACTCCAGACGGTATGAGGAAAATGCCAGGTTTCTCAAATTAAAGAACAAAGTGCTTGGCCGGGTACGCCAGGAAAAGGAACTGGCCTCTCAGAGGAAGGACTACCGTATCTATACCTGCCCGGGCTGTAAGCAAAAGATACGCGTGCCCAAGGGAAAAGGAAAGATTGAGGTGACATGTCCGAAATGCCATACCTCCTTTATTAAAAAAAGCTAGTCATCACAAAAAGGGCCGGAAACGGTCCTTTCTTATGTACCGAGAAGCGGGTTCTACTGTATCCTGCCTTTTCTGGGTAGAAAAGATGTGTTATAATCGAAACAGCAGCTGACACCTTTGGGCGCCATGCTGCTTTCTGTAAGAATGAAGCAAGTTGGGAGAACATCGACATGATCACAGATCCTTATAAAATACTTGGAATTGATCCAAATGCATCTGACGAAGAAGTGAAAAAAGCATATCGCCGTCTCAGCAGAAAATACCATCCGGATGCCAATATTGGGGCTCCCAATTCTGAGCAGATTGAAGAAACCTTTAAGCAAATCCAGCAGGCATACCGCCAGATTATGGATGAGCGTAAAAAACAGGGGGCTTACGGTTCAGGCGGTTCCTTTTATGATCGGGCAGATTCCTTTGGCCGGGACGGGCGTTATACCTACAGTGGTCAATATTCCGGAGAGGATGCCATTAAGATGCAGGCTGCTGCCAATTATATTCAAAACCGGCATTTTTCTGAAGCCTTAAATGTGCTCTCCGCCGTAGGGTCCAAAACTGCCCAGTGGTATTATTTCAGCGCCGTGGCAAACGCAGGAATGGGAAACAACATCAACGCTCAAAACCTGGCCGAACAGGCCGTTGCCCTGGAACCGGATAACGCAGAGTACCGCCAATTCCTGCAGCAATTACGGTTTGGCGGTACCTGGTATCGTTCTATGGGCGACGCCTATGGAAGGCCGGCTGACGGCAGCAACTTCTGCCTGAATCTGTGTATGCTCAATTTATTCTGTAACTGCTGTTGCCGTCCTTTCTAAGCACCATATATCTGGACTGTTTTCTGCGCTTTCTCACCTTCATCAAGCCCGCTGCTTTGTTGTAAACCCAGAAGGAATAGACCAGTACCTGATTCATCTTTCCAATCTTTTCCTTAGTGGTTCCATTATAAAAGCATCCTCCACACCGGACGGGTGCCTTTTCTTTTATATAAGATATCAACCCCGACTCTGTGGTAATCTGGGCCTCCAGTTTGGTATAGGCAAGGCCCACACAGTCTTCCCGGTGCGCGTCGCTACCGCCAAAACCCGGCAGATCATAGGCTTGCGCCAATTCCTTGGCCGCCTGGTTGCTGGCCGGCGTTTCACATGCATTAAACGTCTCCACAAAATCAAAACGTTTGACAATGTTCTTATTTTTCCGGTAATATCCCGTATTGGTCAGGCTCATATACTTTTCCCCACAGGGATGAGCCGGACCTATAATCCCACCGAAAGCATGAACCACGGTAATCAAAAAAGCCACCGGCATTCCCCTCATCTCCAGGATTCTGGGCTTTACTCCCTCCGGCATAATCACCAGCATATGTCCGGCATTGCAGGTATCATACTCGATCCCTTTTAATACCACAAAATCCTTATGCCGCTTTCCTTTTATCTCCTTCTTCCAGTACCGATAGGCGTCGTAAGAATTGTGATCGGTTATGAGCATTCCCTGAAATCCTTTGCTTTTGAGAATTTCAATATACTGATCCAATCCGACTTTCCCATCTATAGACCCTTCCTTTGTATGACAGTGCATATCAAATTTCAAGACAACCCCTCCTTTCCCAACATCAATGCAGGTGATGGAAACATGTTTTAGGAAGAAATGCCGAAACCGGACAGACAACCCTGTAAGGAACGCCTGTCCGGTGTTTCTTCATATGAAATATTAAGATGCCGTCTTGGGCTGGATCGGAGTAACCTGCTCCCGAACTACCACTAAGTGAAATCCCAACGGATTGATCACAAAACCCTTGGACTGCTCAATGAGAATCTTATGAAGATTCGCAAATGGGACTACCGCCCCGCGGAAATTTTTCTTAATATTAAACTTATTAAATTCCATCACATCTGTAAATATAGGTTGATAGGAATCTCCGTTCTTCATTTTCATAAGAGGTACCTTTTTATCCTCCTGAACCGGAACTACATAGGTTCCCTTTCTTAGGTTTACCAGCATCTCTTCTTCTAATTCCTTCAGCTCCTGTGTAATCTCTGGCTTTTCTCCCCGTCGCAGTGTCTGCATAAAATACAGCGCTGTCAGATGTAACTGGGGATTTTCCACTTTCACCTTATCCTTGGGTAAGTTGGAGTAGTCTGGTCTTCTTACCAGCTCTTCCAGCTGAATCTCCATTTCCTCCTGGGTGCCTGCATTTACCATCAGAGCGTTGGCTCCCATCAGATATAAGCTGGAATAAAAGCTTAAAAACTGCTCTTTTTTTAACTTCACCACTTGCACCGGCTGCTTCTGTCCCTCGGTCAGCTCTTTCGCCCGCTCCTTGGCTTCTTCCTCTTTTTCATAAATATAGACCAGGTCATTATAAGACTCGGGATCGCAGTACACATAGGGCATGTTGGTACACTTGGAAAATAAAATAAAGGCTTCCTCGTTGTTTCTGAGCCTCCCCAGCATTTCTAATTTCTTTGATGTCTGTTCCATAAAACTACTATTCCTCTCTCGTTTTTCTCAAACCGTTTCTAACGGCTTTCGCTTTGCAAAGTTATTATATCACACTCTCCTTCAAAAACATAGAGTGAAAAATGGGATTCCGTTCCGCCACATCCATTCTCTTATCCCAGGGCCACATCCAAAATCATCATCAGGACAAACCCGATGGCAAATCCGATGGTTCCGATATTGGAATGTTCTCCCTCGCTGGCCTCCGGAATCAATTCCTCCACTACCACATAGATCATGGCTCCCGCAGCAAAGGACAGCAGATACGGTAAAACCGGAGTAACCAAGGAGGCCATCAGGATGGTCAACAAACCGGCAATCGGCTCCACAATGCCGGATAGCATACCGCTTACAAAGGCTTTTTTTCTGCTTCCGCCCTCGCTGCGAAGGGGCAAAGATACAATAAATCCTTCCGGCAGGTTCTGTATGGCAATTCCTATGGAAAGCGCAAAGGCACCTGTCATTGTCACCGTCGCGTTCTCAGTCATCAGACCGGCAAAGACGGCTCCTGCCGATAAGCCTTCTGGAATATTGTGCAGAGTTACCGCCAAGATCAACATGGTTGTCCTTTTAAGGGAACACTTGGGACCTTCTGCCTTCTCGACACCCAGGTGCAAATGGGGCACCAGACGATCCATCAGAAGTAAAAAACCGATCCCCAGCATAAATCCCGCCGCTGCAGGCAGAAAGGCCAACTGTCCCATTTCTCCGGACATATCCATGGCCGGAATCAAAAGCGACCACACAGCAGCAGCCACCATCACGCCGGAGGCAAATCCAAGCAGACACTTTTGGATTCCCGGCCTCAACTCTCCTTTCACGAAAAAGACGCAGGCGGCACCAAGGGTTGTCCCGAGAAAGGGGATCAGCAGCCCTATCCATATTTCCATTTTGTTCCTCCTCTCTTACGGTTCTGTCAACACCGCTGCCGCAAAACAGCTGGCATCGCACGATCTCTCATTAATTAAAATACACCAAATCCTTTACCGGCTCTGTCTCTTCCGCCTTTAGCACCTTTAAAACCGGCCCTTTCCCATGATAAAGACTTAAGGTACGATACCCCACCTTTGCCGTCAACTTCATCCACTGGCCGTTCTCAAATTCTATGTCTGAAGTTCCCCGGCATACATAGCCAAGAAAGGTCGTATCCTCCGCACAGCAGGTCATTGCCATACGTCCCGCGAGAAAGTAGCCATCCGGAAACTTCGGTGGCTTTCGGACTCTGGCCTTGATACAAACCGTTTTTCCCTCATAGCGCTCCATATGATCCATCATATCCACATACCAGATTCCATAGTCTACATCTTCAATTTCTGTCACCGCCGCTTCCAGATCATATGGAAGTTGTTCTTCAAAAATATTTTCTATCTCCCCCTCCTCATCCTCAAAGACGATCTCCGCTTTTGCGTTAACTACTTTTACACTTCTTCGAAACGCAGCCAGAGGCGTATCCTTCTCACACCGATTAAACAGTACCAGATCTGCGTCCCTTACCATTTCCACAAACAAAGGCTTCAGGTTATTCAGATACACCTGAAAAGTACTGGCATCCACCATCGTCAGCTTCTGTACCACAGTCCATCTGTCTGGAAAGGCAAGCCCTTCGATCTTGCTGACCGGCCACATACCATTACATTCAAAAATCACCCTGCCCGGATGGTATTTTTGCTGAATCCTTTCTAAAAATTCCGGTGTCAAAGCTTCCAAAGACTCCACCTCTTCCAGAAAAGTGCCAGTCCTTCTAAGAAGCTCTTCCTCATATTCTTCAATGCCCTCCTCGCACAAGAGCAGCACCGTAGGTTCCTCGATCTGGAAATATTCCTGTCCCAGCGTAAACTTCAGAAACTGTGTCTTTCCACTCTCTAAGAATCCGGTCATCAAATACACCATGACTTCGGTATCTTCTACGTTTTCCATAATCCTCCCCCCTTATATGCGAAACAACTGTTCAAGTCCCGCCTCGTTTAATTTAGAGCCGATCACACAGACACGCCCCGTATAGTCTGCTGCTCCGCTTCTGATCTCATGCTCCTGGGGCACCATATCAAAGTAAAGCCATTGGCCGTCTTTCCCTTTTACCATGCCTTTTGCTCGCAGCACAGTTCCATAAGCGGCATTTTCCTCCAGTTTCTTTAAAATTGCCTGAAGTTCTTGCTCAGTATACGTATTTGCGGTCTCCCTCCCCCAGCTGGTAAACACTTCATCTGCATGATGATGGTGATGATCATGATCGTGGTGATGGTGCTCACACCCACAGTCATCCTCGCGGTGCCCGTGCTCACAGTGTTCATGGTGATGATGATGTTCCTCATGATAAAGCCCTTGTATTTCTTCCAGAAGTTCCTCTTCTAACGTACTTCCATGTTCCATGGTCTCAAGCAGCTTCTGCCCGGATAGATGCCCGATGGGAGTGGTGATGATTGGAGACTTCTCATTCAACGTACGCAAAAGCTCCACCGTATCCTTCACCTTTTCGTAAGATGCTTTGTCCGTTCTGCTTAAAAGAATTGCTCCTGCATACTCAATCTGATTATTAAAAAACTCCCCAAAGTTTCTCATATACATCTTACATTTCGTCACATCCACCACAGTGGTATGGCTGTTAAGTCTCCATTCTCCGGCTCCTTCTACACCTTCCACGGCCTTGATCACATCAGACAGCTTGCCAACTCCGGATGGCTCGATCAAAATCCGATCCGGATGGTAGGTCTCCATCACTTCTTTTAGGGATTCCCCGAAATCTCCCACCAGAGAACAGCAAATACAACCAGAGTTCATCTCCCGTATCTGAATCCCGGACTCTTTTAGAAATCCCCCGTCAATTCCGATTTCTCCAAATTCATTTTCAATCAAAACCACCTGTTCCCCCTGAAAAGCCTCCTTTAAAAGCTTTTGGATCAATGTGGTTTTACCTGCGCCTAAAAAGCCAGAAACAATATCTATTTTTGTCATGTTACAAATTCCTCCTTTTCTTGGGGCAGGATTTGCCCCATTCTCTTTATATTAGGTCTTTCTCTTCAAAGAATCAAGACCTTTTCACCATCTAAATTAAAACCTCATATGAATTCTATTCTTTAAATTTTCTGTTTATTTTTTATTAATCCCTAAAATTTATTGACTTTGTACCAGTAAGTATAATAAAATAAGAAAAAAGGAGGTGATGACATGATGATCGAAGAACTCAAAAAAGTCATTGTGCAAAGCCACTACCCAGTGGTATTGTGCGGAAACGATATGTTAAAAGAATGCGGCATTTTACCGCTTCGAAGTCAGGAGCGGGCGTATGAAATTGAACGGATCTACAGACATTCGCCAGAGGAGTTTCTCAGCCAGGCATTTTACTCCACAAGACCGGAACCGTTTTATCATTTCTACCGAAATGAGATTCTGAAATACTTCGATGCACCTGTAAAAGTTTTCTGTCTGCTGAGGGATTTTCAGAAATTGGCCTCGGTTCGGTGCATTATCACAAACAGCTTTTTTGGTTTTCCATCCCGGGCAGGATGCAAGCATGTCATTGAACTTCACGGAAACATCAACCATAATACCTGTGATCAATGCGGAGCTGTATTTTCTGCAGACTATGTACTGCACAGTAAGCGTTGTCCTGTCTGCGATCAGTGTGGAGGGCCCATCCGCCCTGGTATTATCTTCTATGGAGACATGGTAAACAACCGTCTGATGACCATGGCAGCCACAGAGATCAGCCATGCAGATACACTGCTGATGCTGGGATGCTCTCTGGATACAGAACTGGCCAGGCGTTATATCAAATATTTTGAAGGAAATAAACTGATTTTAGTTCACTCGGAACATCACTATCTGGATGGAGAGGCTGATTTATCTGTTTATGGTTCCATCACAGATACCCTTCACATGCTAAACCATTACCTGGGTCTGGGAAAGGTAGGAAAATACGGACAATGAAAAAAATTCCTCTGAAAGATTTTTGGTGGCTGACCTTTAGCACGCTTTTGATGGCCTTTGGCACTTACTTTTTTAAATTCCCCAATAACTTTACCTTTGGCGGAGTCACTGGTTTAGCTGTCCTGGTGGCAAAGTCTGGCTGGATCTCCGCAGGGGATTTTACCTTTGTTATGAATATGGTATTGCTGCTTGTGGGTTTTTTGTTTTTCGGAAAAAAATTCGGATTGAAAACGGCTTATACCAGCACGCTGCTCTCCGTAAGTCTGTCCCTGATGGAGCGAATATGGCCCATGCAAAGTCCACTCACAGACGAACCTCTCTTAGAAT
>CABSEG010000087.1 GCA_902476645.1 uncultured Lachnospiraceae bacterium
ACGAGCAGAAGGCAAATACCATGACCGCTTCTTGGGGGGGCCTTGGCGTGATGTGGGGCAAGGAAGTGGCATTTATCGTCATCCGTCCTCAGCGCTATACCAAGGAATTTATCGACAGCCAAGATCATCTTTCTCTCTGCGTGCTGAATGAATCCCACAGAAAAACCCTCAGCTATCTGGGGACGGTTTCTGGACGTGAGGAAGATAAAATCCAAAAGTCCGGTCTTACCTTGGCTTTTAATGAGTCTGCTCCCTACTTCCAGGAGGCCGACGCGGTACTCATCTGTAAAAAGCTCTATGCCCAGGAATTCCACCCGGAATGTTTTCTGGACACTCAGCTGGACCAGAAATGGTATCCGGATCACGACTATCACACCATGTATGTTTGTGAAATTGAAAAAATCCTGCAGCGCTGAGGAAGGGTCATAAAAGGGAGCGTGCTTCGTTTGGCACGCTCCCTTTTATGACCCTCTTTTTGTCTTTTGCTGCCCCTCAGAAGAACTTCGTATAGTACCCCAATACGAAGATAGCAAGCACGATCAAAGGCAGTATATATTTTACATACCCATATACCCATTTAGGAAATTTCAATCCTTCACCAGCATTGGCTTCCTTTAGAAAACTCTTAAATCCCCAACCGCATTTGCTGGTGCAAAACAGCAAATACACCAGGCTTCCAAGGGGAAGTAAGTTGTTGCTGACAATAAAGTCCTCCAGGTCCATAATGGTACTTCCCTCCCCAAAGGGAGTCAATCCACTTAAGGCGTTAAAGCCCAGCACACAGGGCATGGATAACAGAATAATGGCAATGATATTGATCAACACAGCCTTCTTTCTGGTACATCCGGTCAAGTCTATGGCAAACGATATAATATTTTCAAAAACTGCGATCACCGTGGAAACAGCGGCGAAGGTCATAAACAGGAAAAACAGGCTTCCCCATAACCTTCCTCCTGCCATCTCATTAAACACATTTGGCAGAGTGATAAAAATCAGGCTGGGGCCACTGTCCGGCTGCACTCCATAGGCAAAACAAGCGGGAAAGATAATCAATCCGGACATCAGTGCCACACAAGTATCCAGAACTGTCACGCTAATTGCTTCTCCGGTCAGAGAACGCTCTTTGCCTATGTAACTTCCAAAGATCGCCAATGCTCCGATACCCAGGCTCAGAGTAAAAAAGGACTGTCCCATCGCGGCGTAGACTGCCTCCCAAATTCCGGCTTCTTTTAACTTGCCAAAGTCTGGCCACAGGTAAAATTTCAATCCTTCCTGTCCTCCCGGCAGCATAGCAGAACGGATTGCCAAAACGACCATCAGTAAAAACAGGCTTACCATCATCACCTTTGTGATCTTTTCCACTCCATTTTTTAAGCCCTTAGCACAAATCGCAAAACATACCAGCACAATCAGAATCATAAATACCGTCATCAATACCGGCTTTCCCATCAAATCTGTGAAAACTCCCTGTACTCCCTCGGTATCCAACCCCTCAAACTGCCCTGATGCCATCTTAAAAAAATAAAGCACCATCCACCCTGCGATGGTAGTATAAAACATCATCAACAGGTAGTTACCCGCCATAGCCCCCCATTTGTACAAATGCCATTTTGTTCCATGGGGCTCCAACACGTCAAAAGACAACGCCGCACTTTTTTGACTTCCTCGCCCTACAGCAAACTCCATCACTACAATAGGCAGTCCTAAAATCACCAGGAAAAACAGATAAATCAGGACAAAAGCTGCTCCCCCGTATTCCCCTGTGATATAGGGAAATCTCCATACGTTTCCCAGACCAATGGCGCATCCCGCTGAAATCAGAATGAAGCCCAGTCTGGAAGAAAATTTTTCTCTCTCCATCTCTTCTCTCCTTTGCATTATATTTTGTCTATATTGTATAATAATAAACAACAAATGAAAAGTAATTTTTGCATTTTTTAAAAATTTATCAACAATTTAAAGCGTTGTCGTGTGAAATTGTCACGCTCCAATATGAAATTTTCCCTTATTGACAAGCAGGCCATTTTCCACTATATTTGGAAGAGATATCACAGTATGTAAGAAAGGAAGCCTTTCAGATGACACGCACATTATCCTATCTCATTGCTCCAAAGGAGAGCGGAAATACCATAGAAGCATTTCTAAGAGCCCGGGGATATTCCAGGCATATCCTCTCCTGTCTTAAGCAAAGGGAAGATGGCATCCTGGTGCAGGGGGAGCACGCTTTTACGAACTATAAGCTGAGGGAAGGAGAACTTCTTACCATTCATCTGGCAGAAGAGGCCATGTCTGAAAATATCACTCCGGTTTTTCTGCCCCTGGATATTGTGTATGAAGATGAGGATCTTCTGATCCTTAACAAGGCGGCAGATATGCCCATCCACCCTTCTATTCATAATGAAGACAATACGCTAGCCAATGGGGTAGTCTACTACTATCTTTCCATGGGAGAGCCCTTTGTGTTTCGATGTATCAACCGTCTGGACCGGGATACCACGGGTCTTCTCATCGTGGCCAAACACATGCTGAGCGCCTCCCTTCTGTCCAACATGGTTATAAACAGACAAATTCACCGGGAATATCTGGCCATTGCCAGAGGAAAGCTTCCCCCTTCCGGCACCATATGCGCTCCCATTGCCAGAAAGGAGGGGTCCCTGCTGGAGCGATGTGTGGATTTCTCCAGGGGAGAACGCGCCGTCACTCATTTTCAGACACTCCGCTACCGCGATGGCTATTCTCTGGCATCGGTTGTTCTGGAAACAGGGCGCACACACCAAATCCGAATACACATGGGTTATATCGGTCATCCTCTCCTTGCGGATTATCTGTACAATCCCGATTACAAAAAGATGAAACGCCAGTCCCTCCACTCCCATCGGCTTTCCTTCTTGCATCCGATCACCCAGGTTCCCCTGGAATTTGAGGCTCCCCTTCCCCAGGACATGCGTTGGATTCTGAATTAGCCTTATTTTTTAAAAAAAGACAGCCTTGGCGAACTTAGCCGCGGCTGTCCTTATGAACCTGCTCTTATCCTAAAATCTCGCCCCGTATTCTGGGCACCTCATCAATATGCAGATACCTGCTTACGCATTTTACTATCAGGTCATGATCGGATACATGATCAAGACCGGATACGAGAATGCTTCCAATTACACCCACTTCTTCAATACGAATGGGAAACCCGCCGCCCACCACGGCGTACTCTCTCGGATCCAGCAGCCAATCTTCCAGGCTTTCTTCATTCTTACGCAGCAGCATGCAGCTTCTTAAGCTGCTCCTCTCCAGGGTCCTGACTGTATTCATCTTCCTGGACATCCAATGTTCGTTGTGTAGGTTCGTCCCATCGGAAGCATACTGAAACAGCGTATAGCCATTGTTCAGTCGGATGCTCACTGCTACGGGAAGCCGCCTTCTCTTCGCTTCCGTTACAACCAGATTCCCAAGCTCCCAGGCATCCTCATTTGTGAAATGGGAGAACTGCAAAATTTCTTCCTGCATTTCCAGGATCGCAATCAGTTCATCAATCGTCATATTTTAGCCCCCAATCTCTTATGTCTTATTCACAGTGTCATTATATACCATCTCTTTTTTGATTTCAACCGTAAGCCATGATACAACACCCGGCCCGCTATTTCCGGAAATAAAATCTTAATAAAATATTCCTTTCTTTTCTCTGAATTCTTAAATATCTGCTCTAAAACCGTTGCATCTTCCCTCATCCTGCATTAAGATGGTATCAGTACAAATGACCGATGCCTTGCTTCCGGCATTTGAAGGAGGTTTTCTATACATGGGAAAAATTATTGGAATTGACTTAGGGACCACCAACAGCTGTGTGGCCGTAATGGAAGGTGGTAAACCTACCATCATCGCCAATGCGGAGGGGAGCCGAACTACTCCCTCTGTGGTGGCCTTTACGAAAAGTGGAGAACGCCTGGTTGGCGAAGCTGCCAAACGACAGGCGGTTACCAATCCGCAGCGTACCATATCCTCAATTAAACGCCAGATGGGAACCGATTACCGTGTCAAAATCGACCGGCAAAAGTATACGCCCCAGGAAATATCTGCTATGATTTTACAAAAGCTTAAAACCGATGCGGAGCAGTACCTGGGAACTCCTGTCACAGAGGCCGTCATTACAGTCCCCGCTTACTTCAACGATGCAGAGCGCCAAGCCACCAAGGATGCAGGGCGCATTGCCGGTTTGCATGTAAAACGCATCATCAATGAACCTACAGCTGCGGCTTTGGCCTACGGCTTAGATAATGAGGGGGATCAGAAAGTCATGGTCTACGACCTGGGAGGCGGGACCTTTGATGTCTCTATCATTGAGATCGGCGGGGGTGTGGTGGAAGTATTATCCACCTCCGGAGATAAACGCCTGGGTGGAGATGACTTCGATCAAAGAATTGCCGATTATCTGATTTCTGAATTCAAAAGGCTGGAGGGCATAGATTTGTCCAGGGATCCAGTGGCCGTTCAGCGTATTCGGGAGGCTGCGGAAAAGGCAAAAAAGGAGCTTTCCTCTTCCTCCACCACCAACATCAATCTTCCCTTTATTGCTATGACCCGCTCAGGTGGTAAGCATCTGGACCTTCCCCTGACCCGGTCAAAATTTGAAGAATTGATCTTTGATCTGATCGAGCGGACAGCTCTTCCCGTAACTACCGCTTTACAGGATGCCGGACTAGACCCGGCTTCCATTTCCAAAGTTCTCCTGGTTGGAGGCTCAACCAGAATTCCCGCCGTACAAAATAAAGTGTTGCAGCTTGCCGGAAAGATGCCAAACAAAACGCTGAATCCCGACGAGTGCGTGGCTCTCGGTGCCTGCATTCAGGGCGGAAAGCTGGCGGGTGAGAGCGGTTTAAACGAAGTCCTCCTCATGGACGTGACTCCTCTCTCTCTTTCCATAGAAACCGTGGGAGGAGTGGCCACTAAGCTAATTGAAAAAAATACCACGATCCCCACCCGTTATAGCCAGATTTTCTCTACGGCAGGGAACTTTCAGTCCAGCGTAGATATCAAGGTATTGCAGGGGGAACGCAACTTTGCGAGGGATAACAAGCTTCTGGGAAATTTCCGGCTCACCGGCATCAAGCGAGCCCCAAGAGGTGTTCCGCAAATTGAAGTTACCTTTGATATTGATGCCAACGGAATTTTAAATGTATCCGCCAGAGACCTGGATACCGGAAAAGAACAGCATATTACCATTACCGCAAGTTCGAATCTGTCTGAATCTGAAATTGAAAAAGCAATTCAAAATGCCCGGTCATTTGAGATACAGGACCGACAGAGAAAAGAAGCGGTGGATATCCGAAACGAGGCAGAGTCTTTGATCTTCCAGACAGAGCAAACCCTGATGCAGGAAAAAAAGACTATGGATAAGGATAGGCGCAGCCGCATAAAAGAACGCTTAAACACATTGAAAAAAGCGGTTAAACGCACAAAGTTAGAAACCATCACCCTCCAGGAAGGGGAAGAGATCCGCAATGCCATGGAGCAATTGAAACATTGCTCCTGAGCCTGTCTTTGTGATACAATAGATAAGATAAAAAACTCACAATCAGGAGGATGAAAAAATGGAAAAAATTACAAGCTTTACCATTGATCACATCCGGCTATTGCCCGGAATCTATGTTTCCAGAAAGGATCAAGTGGGAAATACGGTGGTGACCACCTTTGATTTGCGTATGACTGCGCCTAACCGGGAACCGGTGATGAACACGGCTGAGATGCATGCCATCGAACATCTGGCGGCCACTTTTTTAAGAAATCACAACGAATATGGCAGCAAAATTCTTTACTTTGGTCCGATGGGTTGCCGCACCGGCTTCTATCTGCTGATGATTGGCGACTATGAATCAAAAGACATTGTGCCTTTGATGAAAGAATTGTTTTCCTTCATCCGGGATTATCGGGAAGAAATTCCGGGAGCCTGCGCCAGAGACTGCGGTAATTACCTGGATATGAATCTTCCCATGGCAAATTATCTGGCGAATCGCTATCTGACACAGGTATTGGAATCCATTACGGACGAACGTCTTTCGTATCCGGAATAATTCCCGTCCCGGGATCTTTTTCTTTTAAAAATACATTTTTAACGTAGCGAAACAGTGCTTCTTCCCCTTGCTCATCCAGAAGGCGAAGAAGCATTTCCAGTTGCGCAGCCGTCTCCCGATGCATCATGTAATGGTGCTTTCCCTTAAGATAGTAAGCCAAAGGATCATGATCTGTGTAATGCCCCTTGTTGTATACTTTAGAAGCTGCCATGCGGTCCATAAGCATCTCCGCCACATATCGCCTTGGCATCTTGATTCCTTCCATTCTTCCGTCCTTAGAATCCGCACGGTAGTCAGTCCAATACTCGAAATGGTGCTTATTACGGCCCTTATGGTGGAGCCATGCACTGGAATATCCTTTTTCTTCCCGCTCCGCGTTATTGGGACTGCGGTTTCCCTGATAATATCTGCATCCCACCAAAAACTCGGAGGGAAGATACTTGGACATGTCATGAAGCAGTCCCTGCCTGTACAGGCCCACCTGAAAGCAATGCTTCATAACCAACATCTTGTGGGTAGTAATCGTCTTGAAATGTCCCAGCACCTTTTTCCACATGTTCCTACTTCCTTCCAATCAATACCATAATACTCCTGCCAGCCACCGTAAATATTCTGGTCTCCCTAAGCTCTGGCTCTTTTCCTTCTGGATACACTCCCTTTGCCGTATCAATAGCAATATACCAGGACATGGAATCCGGAATATTGGGCAGCGCAAACTCTTGGGCAGACCAGTGCAGATTATATGCCACATAAATAAAATTATCCTCATTTGCGTATTCTCCACAGTACATGACACCGATCTGGCGGCTGGAACGCTCAAATGCCCCATACCAGGCCCTGTTTCCGTGATAAGACACATCCGGATATCCGCAAGAGAGGCTGTCGATGCCCCGCAGCTCTCGGGACATATGCAAGATTCTGTGACGTTTCCGAAACTGTATGGCATCCCGCACAAACCCGGTAAGCTCTGCTTGTTTTTTGGCTGCTCTCCAATCCACCCAAGCCACTTCATTGTCCTGACAGTAGGGATTGTTGTTTCCCCCCTGGGAATTTCCGAATTCATCTCCCGCTACCAGCATAGGCACTCCCTGGGAAAGCAGTAACATCAAAAAGGCGTTTCGAAGCTGCCTTTCCCGGAGCTCTAATATCTTTTTCTTTCTGGTAGGCCCCTCTACTCCACAATTCCAGCTGAAATTGGCATTGGTTCCATCCTGATTGTGTTCTCCGTTTTCTTCGTTATGCTTTTCATCATAGGATACCAGATCCATCAGCGTAAATCCCTCATGGCTGGTCAGATAGTTGATCTCTGCTTTGGATAAAGGATTTCTGCGAAGCAGATAGACAAACTCATTAAGTTGATCTTCTTCTCCCTTTAGCAGCTTTCTCATAGTTATTAAAAACCGGTCATTATATTCTGCCAGATTTCTTCTGGCCGGAAGCACTCCGTTTCCATAAATCCGGTCTGTATCAAAATAGAGATTGATCAGCTTAATATCTGAAAAAGCGGGATCCTTTGCCACATAGTGAAACAGATTCTGGTCTCCCAGCAGATGGAAGCCATCCACATGATACTCCTGCATCCAGTGCAACAGACAGGCACATATGGTTCTGGGATCGCAGTTTTGTGGGAAGAACATCTCCAGAATGACTTCGATATTCCTGGCATGGAGCGCTTTCACCATATCCTTAAACTCCCGAACCGGATCCTTTGTGGCTGCATAGGCTCTGTTGGGTGCAAAGTAATATCCCTCCACATACCCCCAATAATTTATTTTTAAGGGCTGCTCTTCTCCCTGCCTGGGTATCCCTTCCAGCCCCGTCTGCCCAAGCTGGCTTGGCCGGGGACGAATGATTTCGTCAAACTCGTAGACTGGCATCAGCTTCACCTGATTCACTCCCAGCTCCTTTAAATAGTCTGCCTTTTTCGCAACCCCCAAAAAAGTCCCTTTTTGACGGACTCCGGATTGGCTCTGCTTTGTAAATCCCCGCACATGGAGCAGATACATGACGCAGTCCTCATAGGGAATCCTGGGCCTTTGATCCTCTTCCCAGTCATACTCCTCCGTATGAAACCCGCATCGTGTCTGATGCTCTCCCATCTTGCTGTTATCCACTCCAAATTGCTTTTCTCCTCGCAAAACAGGAGCGCAGGGATCCTGTACCACGTTTCCGTTAATCCTGTAATTATATTCATAGTCCTTGGGATTTAATCCATATACCCATAGAAAACGCACATCGCCGATGGCTTCTTCTTTGGAAAAAGGAATCTCCCTCTCCACCTCTTCTTTACCTCTTCGGTACAACAACAAACTAACCGGGACATCCCCCGCAATTCTTACTGCAAATTGTATCCCACCGTCTGTCTGTTTTACCCCCAATGTTTCAAACTTTCCTTTTTGACCGTTCATCTCACTGTTACCTGCCCTTTCCTGCTCTCTTCTTTCTGCTCTTAACCTCAGGTATTTTTCATGGATCTCTATTATATAGAAATATCGTCCCCAGTCATGAACACAACATTCCATTATGATTATTATACTTCATAACTTCTCCTTTTTCCACAAAAAGTTAAAAAGTACAAAGGTTCCTATGAACTATCCATCCATAAAAATGTTCCATTTAAAAAGGAGCAGAATATATGTTCTGCTCCATCAATTTTATATCTTTTGATGTGTTATGCCACACTGTGTGTCCTTCTGATGACATGACCAATTCCCTTCTCATTATACTCTACTTTATACTGAATTTCTTTTTCTTCCTCCTGGCAATCGCTCTCATTAAATGCAGGCTTTTGAGCCATCTGGAAACTGCCATACTGATCCAGATTCTTTCTGGATGGTTCATAGGTGGGATCTAATGCCCATGCAGCTCTAAAATGTTTCATTCCACCAATATGATCCCCTTTCAATACCTGTAAAACTCCATATAAATTATGGGGCTGGGCCGCATCCGGATAATCCTTCATCGCCTTACGTACCATCTCTTCACACTGCTTGATCTGATTCTTTTTTGACAGCTCCCGAATCGTTTCACTCAACTGATATAAATACTCTTTTTCCATCTGATCTCTCATCTTAGTTCCCTCCTCTTACTTTCTGTCTATATTCTAGTGCTAATTTTGTGAGGGCAGTGTGAGATTTCTGGAATGGGTGTGAGAATTCTGTGAGAAAAATGTCTATCACTCTCCGGCCATCCGGTATCCCACACCTACTTCTGTCAATAAATACCGGGGCTTTGCCGGATTCTTCTCTATTTTTCTTCGAAGGCTTGCCATCAGGGCACGCAGCGCCTGGGTATCTGAATCAAAGTCTCCCCAGATCTCTTTCCGGATAAACCCGCTTGTCAATACCTTACCCGCATTCTTCATAAACAGGCTCATCAGATTATATTCCATAGGTGTCAAATGAATTTCTTCACCGTCCAGTATCGTTAAATGTTTCTCCAAATCCATAGTCAAACCGCCAACCGTATAAATACATTGTACTTTCGGGATTCCTTGTCTATACAGGTGGCGCAGCGCCACCCGCATACGCGCCAACAGTTCCGTAGCGGAAAAGGGCTTGGTCAGATAATCGTCCGCGCCGCTATCCAAAGCCTCCGCTTTTTCCCGATCCTGGTCCCTGGCTGATACCACAATAATGGGAAGCGCAGACCACTCCCGAACCTTTTTGATCACTTCCATTCCATCCATATCCGGCAGCCCCAGGTCCAAAAGCATCATATCCACCTGCTCCAGAACCAGTTTTTTTAAAGCCCCCTGGGCGTTGCCCGCTGTCACACACAAACCCTTCTGCCTTCAGCGCATAGCTGATAAAATTTCGAATCTGTACATCATCCTCTACAATCAATACTTTTTCATGATACCGGCTCATTCTGCTCCTCCTTTTTGTCAGAAAGTGGAAGTGTAAAGAGAAACTCCGCCCCCGGCCCGTCTGATCTGTTTCTGGCTGAAATGCTTCCTCCATGGGCTTTTACAATGGTCTCACAGATGGCAAGTCCAAGCCCGATTCCTTTTTTTCCATCCGCAGGTTTCTCCTGGGTCGTATAAAACATCTGAAAAATCTTCGGCAAATCTTTCTGACGGATTCCCTCTCCTCTGTCTGCCACTACAAATACGGCGCATCTATGCTCTGCGTCCTTGGTGACAGAAATGCTGATTTCCTCATCTGGACTGCTGTGCTTTACAGCGTTATCCAGAAGGTTGATCAAGACTTGCATGATCAGCTTGGCATCCATGGGGAGCATCAACACTTCATCCGGCATATGAACAGTAACCTCATATTCCGGCGCCCGAATGCTCATCTGCTCTATGGCGCCTCCAATTACTTCTTCTGCTGCCTCCAACTCCCGGTGTAAGGCCAGTTTTCCCTCCTGAAGCCTGGTCAGACTTAAAATATTTTCCACCAATGCATGAAGCCACCTGGCATCCTTGCGAATACCGGATGCCAGCTGATATCTCGGATCCTCTTTTTGAGACATATCCATAATCATCTCGGAAGTACCCATAATACCGGATAGGGGAGTGCGAAGATCATGGGAAATCGCCCGCAAAAGGTTTCCCCGATAACGCTCCTGAATCGTCTCCTGCCTGGCCTTCTCCAGACTCTGGGACAGTTGATAGAGCTCTCTCGCCTCTTTTTCCTTTTCCTGGGCAATTCGTTCCCCTTCTATGGCCCTGGAGGTAAGGGCGCTTGTGACCATGGCAACCGCCGTCATAACCGCAAAGGTAACCAGATATCCCGGATCATACACGTTTAGGGTATGATAGGGGGCTGTAAAAAAATAGTTAAAAGCCAAGGTTCCCGCAACGGAGGTCAAAATACCGGCCAGATATCCCGGCGTAAATCCGGAAACTGCTAAGACTGCCAGAATATAGAGAAGCACGATGTTGGTATCCGAAAAACCTGCCTGCCGAAACAAGCTCCC